>NZ_JBDOBO010000001.1:0-75362 GCF_047723935.1 Gluconobacter sp. | reverse complement strand
AAATTAGAAATCTTCTACTTTAAATGGTTTTGAATCCCACCGGGGTTCTTGAGAGTTATCGGGCCTTCTCCCCAAAACGGCACGGTGGGCTCTACGGAGCCCAGCGTGCCAAAGCTATGTCAGCCGTTCTTCTCGGGCTGCTTCTCTCCGTTCTGGATTACGCCATAGCAAACGTGGCGCTTCCTTCCATCGCCCATGATCTCAATGCCCCGTCGTCTCGGGCGATCTGGGTGGTGAACGCTTATCAGCTCGCCAATCTGTCCTGCCTGCTGCCTCTCGCGTCTTTTGGCTCCCGAGTAGGCTTTGCCCGCATGAGCCAGATTGGGATTTTTCTATTCCTCATTACGTCTGTTGGCTGTGCCCTGTCCCAGAACCTGCTGGAACTGACACTCGCGCGTGCCCTTCAAGGCGTTGGTGGTGCTTGCATCATGAGCGTGAATATCGCGCTCGTACGCTTCATTTATCCTCATGCAGAGCTTGGTAAGGGCATTGCTCTGAACGGTCTGTTTGTTGGGATTGGCGTCGCTCTTGGCCCGACGATTGGGTCGATCGTCCTTTCGGTCGCAACGTGGCCTTGGATCTTCTGGATCAATCTTCCACTCGCACTTGCCGCTCTCGTCATGGCCCATTTTGCGTTGCCACAGACACCGCGCAGCGAGACGCAGGCAGACATTCCGGGTTCCCTTCTGACCGTAGCGTCGTTCGCTTTGCTTGGCATCGGGTTGGACGGCTTGATGCATGGCGATTTTCTACCAGGATCGTTGCTCACGGGAGCGGGCATCATCTGCTGGTGGCTGCTTCTACGGTATCAAAAGGGACGGCGTGAGCCAATTGTTCCGGTGGATCTGCTGGCGCGGCGGCCTTTTCTGTTAGCGTGCCTGGTCGGGTTTCTCGGTTTTGTCGCGTCCAACCTCTACATCGTCGCCATGCCATTCACCTTGGCATCGGCTTTTCATCGTGGAGATTCCACGATTGGATTGCTGATTGCGCCGTGGGCAGTTGGCGTCGCGGTGATGTCTTTTGTCGTTGGAAAGATTGCTGACCGCTTTCCCGCTTCGGTTCTGTCCTCGCTCGGACTGCTCCTGACAGCATTCGGATTTATGTTGCTCTGGTTGTTGCCCTTGGACGCCAGCAACGCTGCGATCGCGTGGCGGACGCTTCTGGCGGGATGTGGGTTCGGGCTTTTCCAGCCACCCAACAATCGGGCCATCATGGTGTCTGCGCCGGCTGGGCGGGAAGGTGGGGCCAGCGGCATGCTGTCCGTCGCTCGACTGGGTGGCCAGACGACGGGTGCGCTGCTCGTTGCAGCTCTTTTCACGATCTTCCCACATCCAGCGTTCATCTGCCTTGGAGGCGCGATGATTGCCGCGCTAACGGGATCTGCCCTCAGCCTTGGGCGGAAATACCTCGCAGACTGAAGAGCGTCGTCGTTCGCTGGTCAGTGCTTTCCAGTTCCTGAGTGGTCTGGACGTTCTGTTGAATCAGAATGTCCAGATCCAGCTTTGGGGCATAATGGCGCCCGGGATCACAGAGCCAGACTTCGCAGTGGCGGGCACATTCCAGCAGCCAGGGCATGATGCGTGCAGCCATAGCCTCGTTGTAACAGACATCTCCGATCACCAGCAGATCACAGTCCGGCTTCGAACCGACAAGATCGCCCGGACAAAGTGCTACTGTCACGGCATTGAGCGTGGCGTTAAGGGCCGTTGCTTCGAGAGCCATGGGGTCAATATCATTGACCGCAGCAGTGGACGCACCCGCTTTTACGGCGGCAATGGCGGCTAATCCGCATCCACAGGCCACGTCCAGAACTCTTTTGCCTTCAACGCGCTGCGGATTATCCAGAATATATCGCGCAATAAGCTGGCTACCTGGCCATGCAAACGCCCAGAACGGGGGCTCAATACCGTGCGCTTCAAGGAAGGCTTCGCTGGCCTGCCAGATGGGGGTGATGTCTGTTGCCAGATGCAGGGGAATTTCGGGAACAAGTCTGGCGGTTTCGACCGCCGTATTCTCGCGGATAAATGCCGCGGGGTCCTGCAGTCTGACTGACATGATGTTCAAAGTCTTCCGCAGATAAAGGCCAGAGCCAGAAGGAAACCGATTGGAACGTTCTGCTTGAATTGTCGCAGGCAGTTTGGCGCATCGTATGGGTTCAGCGTGCGGGCCTGCTGGAGAAGGAGGCCACCTGCAATCAGGAAGAACAGCCAGAATCCCAGATGCAGATGGGCATGAATGGCGACGAGTCCCAGTGCCAGAAGCATCAGGCTGTAGCAGGTGGCAATAAAGGGCTGAGCGCGCTTTTCCATCAGGCGAGACGTGGAGCGAACACCGATCCGGGCGTCATCTTCCATGTCCTGGAAGCCATAAATGGTATCGAAGCCGAGTTGCCAAAGGATGACAGCGCCATACAGCAGCGCGCCATTTCCATCCAGGCCACCCCCTGCTGCGGCATAGCCCATGGGCGCACCAAAACCGAACGTGAAGCCCATAACGAGTTGTGGCCACCACGTCACACGCTTTGCCGCGGGGTAAAGCGCCACAAGCAGCAAAGCAAAGGGTGCCAGAAGCCAGCATGCGCGGGGCAGGCACACCAGAACGCCCAGACCACACAGAAGTAAAAAGGCCAGCAGCTTAAGGCCCTGCTTCAGGGAGAGCGCACCGCTGGCAAGCGGACGGCCCGCGGTTCGGGCAACCTTGGCATCAATATCGCGGTCCCAGATGTCATTCACCACGCATCCGGCAGAGCGCATAACGAGTGAGCCGAACGCAAAAAGGGCCGTGTAGACAAGGCGGAGTCCGAGTGGCGCATCCGGTGCAAGGAATAATCCCCAAACCCCAGGAAGAAACAGCAGCCATGTCCCAACCGGGCGATCCAGTCGGGCCAAAAGTGCGTAGGACCGCCATGGTTCAGGCAGGCGGCCGGTCCAGCCTGTCAGGCTGATATCGGTATGGGGGCGGGTTTCACTCATCAAAGCACGTGATGAGGGGCAGATGCGCTTCCGTCAATGGCTGTTGCGCGCTATCGGAAAAGGATGAGCCGATCTGATCCCCGTCTTTATCTTGAAGTGCCGGATGTTCCCTTTATGGAAGGGCTGGAACTTCCTCTTCCCGCCAGTCAGGCCCACTACCTTGGCAATGTCATGCGGCAGAGTACTGGAGATCCGGTACGTGTCTTCAATGCGCGAGATGGAGAGTGGAATGCCATTATCCAGACCTTGCGAAAAGACAAAGGGACAGTGTGGCTGGGAAGGCGAGAGCGTGCACCTCAGGTCACAGAGGGTGTGGAACTGCTGTTTGCGCCCCTCAAGCGAGATGCGACAGAACTCGTTATCCGGATGGGGACTGAACTCGGGGTGACGTGTTTTCGGCCCGTCGTAACCGAACGAACCAACACGCACCGTCTGAACCTCGACCGTCTTGCCTTGATTGCCAGTGAAGCTGCTGAGCAATGCGAGCGGCTGGATATTCCTGAAATCCAGCCGCTGGAGCCCTTGAAATCCGTTCTTGCGGAATGGCCTGAAAACAAGCCGCTGTTTGCGGCTCTTGAGCGACGTCCTGGGGCGGATGGTCCTTTGGTCGCATCTGCTCTTCTCATTGGGCCTGAAGGTGGCTTTTCCGATGCGGAGGTGGCGTTGCTTCAGAAGCACCCTGCTGTTCATGCACTGACACTGGGGCCGTTGGTGCTGCGCGCCGAGACGGCTGTCTGCGCCGGACTGGCGCGACTTGCACTGCGTCGTGGCGCCTGAGGGTGACAGGACAGTCTGAGGTGCTACAAGTTCAATCAATATCGAACAACGATCGCAAATCGAGGCAAAACCGCCATGTCCAATCCCGGCACGTCTAATAGCGCAACGATCGAGAATCGGGCGCAGCTCGTCGAGGTTCTGGAACGGGGCTCCAAGCCGCGGTCCGAATGGAAGATCGGAACCGAACACGAGAAGTTCGGCTTTGTACTGCCGGGGCAAGATGATGGGCGTACACCGTTGTCAGCGCCGCCTTATGAGCCCAAAGGTATTGGTGCGCTGCTGCGGAAACTGGAGGGGCCGGACTGGGCTCCGATCCACGACGGTGAGGCGCTGATCGGTCTGGCCGGCCAGAACAGCCAGAAAGGGCGGTCCATTTCTCTGGAGCCCGCTGGACAGTTCGAGCTTTCTGGTGCGCCGGTTGTCTCTTTGCAGGAAACGCAGAGCGAGATGCAGGAGCATTTCGATCTGATCCGCGGTCCTGCTGCTGAACTCGGATTGGGCTTTCTGCCATTTGGTTTCCAGCCGCTCTGGGCACGCGACGAGATGCCGTGGATGCCCAAGAGTCGGTACGCCATCATGCGCAGTTATATGCCCAAGGTTGGCAAGCTGGGCTTGGATATGATGACGCGGACCTGCACTGTGCAGGTCAATCTGGACTTCGGTGATGAAGCCGATATGGCCCGCAAGATGCGTGTGTCGCTGGCGCTTCAGCCTCTGGCTACGGCTCTGTTCGCGAATTCGCCTTTTGTGGAAGGCAAAGCAAATGGCTTCCTTTCCAATCGCGCTCGTATCTGGACCGATACCGATAATCAGCGTTCAGGCCAGCCATCGCTGTTCTTCGCAGAAGATTTCAGCTTCGAGAAATACGTGGACTGGGCGCTGGATGTGCCGATGTATTTCGTCGCTCGGGACGGGAAAAACATTGATGCCAGTGGCTGCTCTTTCCGGCGTTGGCTGGAAGGCAGTGCGCAACCCGCTCTAGAAGGTCTGACGCCGACCATCGGTGATTTTGAGGATCACCTCACAACTGTTTTCCCTGACGTGCGCCTCAAGCAGTTCCTTGAGATGCGTGGCGCGGACGCCGGTCGTCCGGAGATGATGGTTGCCCAGTCTGCGCTCTGGGTTGGCTTGTTCTACGATGCCGCAACATTGGAAGCCGCTGAAAAGCTGGTATTGGAACAGCCTTGGGAGGTTTATCAGCAACTCCGTGCGGATGTTCCTGCCAAGGGCATGCAGGCTGATTTTCCCGGTGGCCTGAAAGCACTGGCAAAGCGTGTCGTGGCTCTCGCGGAGCAGGGACTTCGCGCCCGTGTTCGCAACGAAGCACAATTCCTAGACCCACTGCACCTGATTGCAGATGGTGGCCCCAACCAGGCTGAGTACTGGCTTGCCCTGTATGAAGGCGCATGGGGCGGAAATGTGAAGCCGCTGTTCCGCGAAGCATCGATCTGACGTCAGACGTATTGGAGTAGGGTGTTAAGCCCTGCTGCGATCAGTTTCCGGTTTGTGCAGGAACACGTTATGGAATGCAGGTGCGAAGCTTTTTGCAACCCGTGACCTGATCGGCAGTTCCAGAGGCATGATGAACCGTCTTTTCTTCCGCGCGGCTGTAGCCAGCGCTTTCATATCCGTAGCAGCCCTTCCGCTGCCTGCCATGGCTCAGGCCGTTCCCGCACAACTCCGTCCTGTGGATCAGGGCTGGGTTGCGCGCGTTCAGGATACGTTGGCGCAGATCACAACCCTTCAGGCGCGTTTTCAACAAATTGCACCAGATGGGAAAGCTGTTGCCGGGACAGCGATGCTTGATCGTCCGGGGCGGATGCGCTTCGACTATGACAGTCCCAGCCCGCTTCTTCTTGTCGCCAATGATGGCAAGGTCGTTTTTCAGGATCGGAGCGTCGGACAGGTAACGGTTATGCCGCTGGACCGTACTCCCCTCGGCTTGCTGCTACGGCCTGATCTGAAGCTCTCGGGCGATGTCACGGTAACAGGATTTGACCGTAAGAACGGTCAGATCAACCTTCAGGTTGAAAAAACGGAGAGCCCGGGTGAGGGGAATCTGACCCTCATGTTCTCCGAAGCGCCACTTGCTCTTCTGGGGTGGGAAGTCGTGGATGCGCAGGGCCGAACAACGCGTATCGCCTTATCAGACATCAGGACGGGCGGAAGCGTATCTCAGTCTCTGTTCACGCTCCCGAAGTCTGAAGACTGACGTTTAGTCCTTTGTTTCGCGGGAAAGCTCCAGTGCGCGGGCATAAACCGTGCGCTTGGGCAGTTTGATAATTCCCGCCACGAGAGTGGCCGCATCTTTCACCGAATGACTGGTCAGCGCTTCGCGGAGATGCGTATCCAGATCGTCTGCCCCGCTATCGTCCTCTGCTGAGGGGCCGATCAGGAGTGTAATCTCACCCCGCGGTGCGGTGTCCTGGAAATGGGCGAGCACTTCCGCCAACGTTCCCCGCACCATCTCCTCGAAGCGTTTTGTCAGTTCTCTGCCAACCGCTGCCTCACGGTCAGGGCCGAAGACGGTAATCAGATCTTCCAGTGTCTCGACAAGGCGATGCGGCCCTTCATACCAGATCAGTGTGGAACGAACGCCAGCCTGTTCTGCGGCCCGAAGCGTCGCGAAGCCTGTCTTGCGGGCTTCGCTTCGTGGCGCTGGAAAGCCGAGAAACATGAAGGGAAGAGGGGGAAGGCCTGAAAGGGTCAGAGCCGTGATGACAGCGTTTGGGCCTGGGATGGCCGTAACATGAACGCCAGCGGCGATTGCTGCCCGGACGAGCCGATAGCCCGGGTCCGAGACAAGCGGAGTACCTGCGTCTGACACCACGGCGAAGCTGGCACCAGCCGCCATTTTTTCCACAAAGAACGGTGCGCGATCCTGTTCGTTATGATCATGAAGCGTTCGTGTGGGAGTGGAGATGTTGCGCGACATCAATAATTTTGCCGTAACGCGTGTATCTTCGCATAAAATAGCTTCAACACTGTTCAAGGCTTCAATCGCGCGCTCGCTGATATCGGCCAGGTTGCCGATCGGCGTCGCAACCAATATCAGTTGTCCCCCCACTCTCGGGCCATGCTCCGAAGGCGGGGCGGCCGTTAACGTTTCAGCCGTATCGCTCAAGGGAGTTTCAGCGGAACATGACTTTTCGGACATCTGCATCCTCGGTGACGAACTCAAGGGTCTATTCTGGACCGATGAGCCGTCTGCGCAAGGGTGTAAGCACTGGGCTGGCCGCAGGAACCTTTCTGACGCTGGCCGCCTGCTCCGGCGGAAACTCTTTCCTGTCGTCAGGCGTGGGCGGAATTCCCGGCTCCAGTCAGGCTCCCGGCGCGCATGACGTTGGTCTTATTCTGCCACTGACGGGCCGCTATGGTGCTATAGGTGCGCGGATGCGCGATGCGGCCAAATTGGCCCTGGCCTCACAAGGTTCGCCCGCGCTGGACGTGCATGACAGCAACGCTGCCGGTGGCGCAGCTCAGGCTGCCCATGACGCCTTAACGCGTGGCGATGCCATGCTCCTCGGGCCGCTAACGGCTACAGAAACTGCGGCTCTCGCGCCGCTGGCTGTTGAAGCAGGCAAGCCTGTGCTGGCGTTCACAAGCGATTCCACGCAGGCTCGTCCTGGCGTCTGGGTGATGGGGCTGACGCCAGAGCAGCAGGTTCGTCGGATGGTGGACGCTGCGCGTGCAACAGGTCGTAAAAATTTTGCCGCCTTCCTGCCGGATAATGCTTTGGGGCACGCTATGGCAGAAGGATTGCAGCGGGCCTGTCGGGATGATGGGCTGAAAGATCCTCAGATTGTTTTCCATTCCACAGACGCACAAACCATCGATGATGGCCTGAAATCCCTTTCAGATATCGCCAATCGTCAGCCGCCCGCACCAGAGGCACCCGCCCCGACAGGTCCGTCGGCTGTCGATCCTACGGCCGACTCGCCTTCCGAATCGACAACGCCGACACCACAGCCAGCTGCTCCTGCTGTTGCGGCGGTGGTACCGCCACCTCCGTTTGACGCTCTTCTGCTGGCGGACACCGGTGTAGAGCTGGGACGCATTATCACTGCGCTCCGTGCTGATCAGGTGACGTCGGATCAGGTGCAGATCATGGGACCGGCACTCTGGAAGGCGTTCGATGGCAAGCTCAGTGCCTTGCATGGTGCCTGGTATGCTGCGCCGGATGCCAAGGACCGCAATGGCTATGTTGCCCAGTACAAGGCAGTTTATCATCAGGCACCATCACCCGTGACGGACTTTGCCTATGATGCCGCCGCTCTTGCCGGAAATCTGATGAAGCAGGGTGGCCCGACTATTCAGGCATTGACCCGTCCGGACGGCTATATGGGTGTGGATGGCCTGTTCCGCCTGCGCGCTGACGGTCATGTCACTCGCGCGCTGGCTATTTTCCAGATTCAGCGTGGCGGAGGTGCCCGCATCGTTGTTCCAGCATCACGGGACATTGCGGTCCGTCCAAGCTGAGAAAATACTGCTGGTTCAGAAACAGAAACACGCGTCCATCGCGATTGGCGCGTGTTTTTTTATGGCTTCTTCTTGAAAGCCAACTGGCGTTTCAGGGCCGATCCTGACGGCGCAAATCAGGCTGCGTAAGTCTCGGCCAGCGGCAGAACCGGCCGAATGGTGTGAAGAGCCAGTTCGAAGCTGGCATAGCTGCCCAGTTCATGATTGCGTAGATGATCGATCAGGACCCAGCGCATCCCTTGCGGGCGGAGCATGTAGGCTGGATCCGGGTTCTCGCGGACCCAAACCAGAACATGCTCAATGGGCGTTGTTCCATCGAAATTCGTGATCCCGGAATCCGTCGGTGTGATTTCTGCATCGAAGAGTCCCATCCGCATTCCGGCCTCCAGCCACCGCGACAGATATTCGCGGTGACGAGGGAGAACACCCTGCCTCAACGTCACGACATTACCGCCCATCGAAACGGGTGAAAGATCGTATAGGGGAGTTGCCTGCGCCATCAGGAAAGTCCTCATCAGAGCGGGGCGGGGGAGCCCGTGGATTGCGATAAGGTCAGGCTAAAATCCAAACGGCCCCTTTCACAATCTAAAATGACGCCAAAACCCCTTTCCGCGACATAAACTTTCTCCACTGTGACAAATCTGCCATGCAAAAATTGCATGGCTCAACATGTTGTTGTCATATTCCGATACAGCGCCTTGTCCCATCTCCGGTGAAGCCAGAGCCATGAGCCGGGCTCCTGCTCTATCCACTCCTGAAGACGGTCGTTGAGTTGCTGTGTCAGCTTCAGGACATCTGCCTGACGATTCTCGGTAGGCTGTGGATCAATGGGTGGATCAACCACAAGCACTAGTCTGGCAGGCCCTTCGCGGCGCACGTGTCCGGTTACAATCAAGGCTTTATGCCGCAGGGCAAACACGGCAGTTGCAGAGGCTGTCATGGCAGGGCGGCCAAAAAGACGGGCCTCAATGCCATCATTCATTTTCTGATCGCCAAGCACGCCTAAATGCCCGCCGTGAGACAGGTGCTTCAGCGCAGAACGTGCTCCACGTGCCCCTTTGGGGAACATCGGAACATCCATGCGCATAGCTCGGCGCCGGAGGGCGTGGATGATGGAATCTACAATCGGATTGCTGGCGGCGCGATAGAAAGAGGCAAAGGGCATCCCGAATCGTGCGACGACCGGGGGCATGAGTTCCCAGTTGCCAATATGGCCGGAAAAGAAAATGATCGGGCGCCCTGTTGCGCGGGCGGCTTCCAGATATTCTGATCCTTCAACACGCCATCCGGGACCCGTCGGCGTGTTCTGTTTCAATCGCCCCACATGCGGAAACTCCGCCACGGTGCCCCCCAGGTTTTCCCAGCAGGCTTTGATGACGCTGCGTCGCTCTTTGCGTGTCAATTGTGGCATCGCCAGCTGCAGGTTTCGGTCAGCTACCCTGGAAACAGGAATAAGCGGACCGACACTGCGCGCTACGGACCCGCCTAGTGTTGACGCAGCGGCAGGGGGGAGAATGCGCAGCCAGCCCAGCAGGACGCGCACCAGCAGGGCTTCCGCCCGATGTGGAATTGAAGTCATGAGTGAGGGAACAGAAGATCCAGAATATGGTCCGGCGCTTTTGGGTCCGACCAAAGAAGCTCAACGTTGATGACGGTGACCTGCGCCCGGAAAGCGGGAGGAAGTTTGACCGCATCCTTGGCTGTGGTCACGAGCGTGGTTCCGGATTCCCGACGCAGCGTTTCAAGGCGCTGGATGTCATTGGCCGAGTAGGCATGATGATCCGGAAAGGGAAGGCAGCGAACAGGGGAAACACCTGCGTCCTGCAGCATGGTGAAAAATTTATCGGGGCGGCCGATCCCCGCGAAAGCGACAACTCTCCGGCCTTGCAGACCGCGGATTTCAGGGCCGGGAACCAGTCTGGCCTGAGCTTTGAAGAGAAATGGGGGAAGGGTGAGCAGCAGCCCGTGACGGTCTTCCCCAATGATGACCACGCACTGCGCGCGCTTCAGAGCATCCAGCACCGGTTCACGCAGAGGACCGGCGGGCATAACCTGCCCATTGCCAAACCCCACGGCACCATCCACGACCAGTACCGACAGGTCCTTGTGAAGGCCCGGATTCTGGAAACCATCATCCATCACAAGACAATCAGCGCCTTGGCCAATCGCTAGTCTCGCGGTCTGGGCACGGTCTGCTCCGACCCATGTTGGCGCGGCTTTTGCCAGAAGAAGAGGCTCATCGCCAACATCACGGGCGCTCGAACGTCCCGGATTGACCTCCAGCGGCCCTTTCTCTCTGCCACCATGACCGCGGCTGAGAATATGCGGAGAATGTCCACGATCTTTCAGTCTTTGGACCAGATCCAGTGTCAGGGGTGTTTTTCCCGTGCCCCCAGCAGTCACGTTGCCGCAGCATAGTACCGGGACTACGGCTCGGTAGCCTTCGCGGGTCATGCGGCGACGGGTCAAACGGGTCGCGATTCCTGCCAAAGGGCGCAGCATGAATGCCGCAGGGCCTACCCTCGGGACGGACCAGAATCGCGGAGCCCGTAGTCTCATCGTTCAAGTGTCTCCAGAATGCGGGGGCTTAGTCTGGACACCACGGAGCGCTGAAGCACTGCGGGTGAAGGCGTGGCGTGAGGTTCCGTGATCCACTGGCCCAGACTATCGATATCCTTAACGATGTGAAGATAATCGTGCAGCAGGCTAACCGCTTCCCGCCAGTTTTCCATAAGAGGGCCGGTTGCCGTTGTAATGCCCAGGCGAAGTGGCTCGAAAGGATTATGGCCACCGCCTTTCCCCGCGAGAGAGTTGCCCAGGAAGCAGCAATTCGCGAGTCTGTAGAACAGGCCCAGTTCCCCCAATGTGTCGGCAATCCAGCCATGATCTTTGGTGCCCGGTTCCTGACCAGATGATCGCCGGGGCAGATTGAAGCGGGCAGCCAGTTCTTCCCCGCGCTTGGGGTGTCGCGGAATGAGAATGGTCAGGAGGTCGGGGTGTTTCTCTCGGGCAAGCGCCGCTGCCTCAAGCACCAGTTCTTCCTCGCTTGGATGAGTGGATGCCGCGACGAAAACCGGTCGATCTCCGATGACGCGATGTAGCCGTTCTAGCTCATACAAATCACATGACAGAGGGGGAGCGTCCTGCTTGAGATCCCCATATTCATACACTGATCTTGCGCCCAAAGATCGGAAGTGTGCAGCATCTTCCGGGCCGCGTGCTGCGACCCAGGAGAGGCGGGAAAACATTCTTCGGGTGAGGCGGGTGGCCTTTTCCCATCGGCGGGCAGAGCGATCCGAGAGACGGCCGTTCACCACCATCACAGGAACAGTCTGGCGGTAGCAGGCTGCAATGATGCCGGGCCAGAGCTCACTTTCTACGAAGACGGCACCATCTGGTTTCCAACGCTTGAGAAACCGGCCAAACCAGCGCGGCACATCGTGGGGAATGAAACGATGCAGGACGCGATGTCCAAATTCGGGGTGACGACTGATAATTTCCGCGCCGGTCACCGTTGCGGTTGTGAACAGGACAGTCAGATCCGGGCGCTTTTCCAGAAGATCATCAAGCAAAGGTCGGGCACAGAGTGTTTCGCCTACGCTTGCTGCATGAATCCAGAGCAACGCACCTTTCGGACGACGGCCGCCTCCCAGACCCATTCTTTCACGAAGGCGGTCTGGCAGTTCCCGTCCTCGCTTCAGACGTACCCGCAGCATGATCGTCAGAGCAGGAGCCAGAAGGCTGCCAACGCCCCCCCACAACCGATCCAGGACGGAAAGATTTTGATTGCGGACGTTAACTTCCGCCTGCTCCGCAACGGCATTGAGTGCAACACGGAGCGTCTCGGTATCCGGTTCAAGAAGCGGTTCACCGACCACGACAGACCCGCGCCCAAAGGGGAGTGGAAATGTAAGGCCGTCCCACGAGGGCAGGCGAATGCTGTTACAGGCCATACCCAGCGGAATAATGGGGCGTCTGGAAATCCGCGATAGCACGAGAATACCCGGCTGAACCTCCTCTGCCGGGCCGCGCGGTCCATCTGGAGTAATGGCGACAAAAGCACCCTGCTTCAGCTCCCGGAGAGCGACTCTCAGTGCCGCCGCGCCGCCTTTGTCCTTCCCTTTGCGGGACGTGGAGCCATGAATGCCAATGATTCCCCACGGACGAATAGCGTCCGCGATGAGGCGCCCATCCGCGTTGCGGGAAATCAGAACCCGCAGCTTCACCCGTGGTTCGATCGCCCGGGCCCAGAACCAGAGCGCTGGAGCCAGTGTCAGGGAACGGTGCCAGAGGGCAAGAACTGTTCCCTGATCAGCCTGCGTCAGAAGCGCCCTTGCCTGTTTGGTGCCTCCGACAGTCCAGTGGGTGGAGCGCAGACAGGCACCTAACCAGACATGGATCATGCGAGCGGGCGATATCATGAGCAGTCGGGTAGCATGGTCAGATGGCGCTCGCAAAACTTTGTGACAGACTGTCAGGCTGCTTCGTGATGAACCTGAAGGCCGGTGAAGGTTACCCGGGCCATATCGGCGTGACTTGGCGCATGCCAACCCTGTTCGCCGACCACGGCTTCAAACCATACACCCTGTGCTATCGCGGCAGAGGGCAATGAGAAGTGATTTTCTGTTCCGTTGACGATGATGCGCATCAGACCATCCGGAGACGTGTGAATTTCATAGCGAATGGTCTGATGCGGATAAACCGTGCCGACCACAACGCTCTGCTTGGATGTGCCATTATCCACGAGTGCAAAGACCCGGTCGCCCTGAACACTTAGCTCCGCCACTGGATGCTGTGTGCTTGCCAGGCGGCCGATGACCACTTTTCCATTTCGCGGAAGCTGATCAATGTGCACGGTCGCCGTCATGTCAGAATTCGTTTGCTGAAAATACCACGCGGTATTTTCTCGCAAAAGCGTCTCCGGAGCGACCTTTCCACGGATGACTGGCTGGAGGCCGTCAGTCGTGAGCGTCAGGGCACCTGTCTGCTGATCGCGGGAATAAAAAGCTGTGTTGTAGCCAGAGCCGAGTGTCGTGGACGGAACAAGATGCAGGCCCAGACGCTTGGCAGGCTCCTGAAGTGTAAAAGCCGAAATGTCCGGCGCTTGCGGCATATCCATGGCATGTACCGGCATAGCGATCAGAGCACTCAGGCAAAAAGCTGGGCCAGCAAGTCGGGAGATCATAATGTGTCCTTCCGGGGTTCTGGTTGTGACGTCAGATGACTGTTTCAACGCAGAACACCCGAAAAGGACGCATGATTAGCGGCTCATGAGAACCGTGAGTTTCATGTTCTCAAGAATATGACGGGTCACGCCCCCCAGAATCATCTGGCGAAGACGCGAGTGGGAGTAGGCCCCCATGCTCAACATATCTGCGCCAAAATCTTCAGCGCCCTTCAGCAGGCCCGCGCCGACATCCTTATTGATGGGGTCGCAGGCCCGCGTCGTAGCAGAAATGCCATGCAGGCGCAGGTAACGAACCACATCGTCGCCCGTAGGGCCGCGACGCTGATATTCCTGGCATGTCAGAACCTGAACGCCTTCTGCAGTATGCGCCCATGGCAGGATGCAGCGGAGTGCAAGCGAAGACTCGGGTGTTCCGTTCCAGGCAATGGCAATGCGGCTGCCTACTGTTTTCGGAGCGATTGGCGGAGCAATGACCAGAGGACGCCCGCTGTCGAAAAGAATGGCATGCAGTGTTTCTGATGCGCGCGGGTCAGTGGCTGAAATGAGATTGGGCACGAGCGTCATGTCTGCCAGACGTGAGCGCCATGTCAGGGCATCATGTTCCGTGCCATCCAGCACTTCGAGGCTGGCACTGACGCCGCCGCCAATGGACATGCCGATCTTGGAGGCTTCGACACGGCGAAGTCCGTTATTATGCACGAAGCTGTCGAAGCTGTGTCGGATCCTGATGGCGCGGCGGTGGGCTTCCGTGGCCGCCGCATCAATCATTTCCGTCACCATTCCGGCAGAAATGCCTTCGCCAGCGAGTGTGGCAACTTCGGTCGGATCTGATCCGACAACGACGGCAGACAGGTGTGCATCAAAACGACGGGCAAAATCCAGGGCCACCGACATAACTGAATCCAGATCGTCGGCCCCGGTGAGGGGGAGAAGGATGTTCTTGATTTCGATAAGCATAACGTAAGGCTCCCCACCTTGGGAAAAGGGTGTTCTCTATCTTTACGGATAAAGACGCGTGACGTTCCATTCAGATCCATCACGAGTCCATAATGCTCGGTCATGGAGGCGGAAAGGCCGGTCCTGCCAGAACTCTATGGCTTCGGGAGCAACGCGGAAGCCAGTCCAGTTGTTCGGGCGCGGGATTGGGCCATTGCCATATTTTTCTTCAGCCGCCTTCAGGCGTTCTTCAAAAGTGCTTCTGTCGTCCAGTGGGCGAGACTGGTCAGACGCAATGGCTCCCAAACGGGACATCGGCGAACGGCTGGCGAAATAAGCATCCGCTTCTTCGTCACTGACCTGCGTCACCGGACCTTCGATCCGAATTTGGCGACGCAGGGATTTCCAGTGAAACAGCAGGGCGACATGCGGATTAGCCAGCAGATCGCCTCCCTTGCGGCTGTCTGTGTTCGTATAGAAAACAAACCCGCGTTCATCTGCCCCTTTGAGAAGAAGCATGCGGACGGAAGGGCGACCGTCTGGCGTTGATGTCGCAACGGCCATGGCGTTGGGATCATTGGGCTCAGACGCTTCAGCATCTGACATCCATGCTGCGAACAGTACGAACGGATCAGCAGTCAGATCGATGAGAGGCAGAGAGGACATGGAAGTCTCCTGAAGCAGCGTGGCCGGCCCGAAAGGGCGATGTAAGAACCATAGCGGTTCCGTCCGGGACCCGGAACAGACGCTGTCAGGTTCCGGTTCTGAATTATGACGTTGGGTGCACTATATAGAGAAAGGAAGAGCAAATGCCTTGACCTGCCTCATGGGCCTGAAATCCACACTACGGCTGGAAACTGCCGTCGAAGGGGCATTGAGTGTCGTGTTACTCTTGTTTGCTGGCATCTCTTGTGCGACCACGGCGCTAACACGCCAACGCGATTCAGGAAACCACAATGTCTGAAACAGAAGACAATATCCCGGCACCAGTGACCGGCACCCTCATGAAGGGTAAGCGCGGTGTCATTATGGGTGTTGCCAACAAGCACTCCATCGCGTGGGCAATCGCCAGCGCCTGTGCTGCACAGGGTGCGGAACTGGCCTTCACCTATCAGGGTGAGGCTCTTGGCAAGCGCGTTCGTCCGCTGGCAGAAAGCGTTGGCTCTGATCTGGTCCTGCCCTGTGATGTCAGCGATGATGCCGCAATCGACGCCACGTTCGACGAGATCGAAAAGAAGTGGGGCAAGATTGATTTCGTGCTTCACGCCATCGCTTTTGCAGATAAGCAGTACCTGCGTGGCCGTTACATCGACACGCCGCGTGATGCCTTCCTGCAGGCCATGGACATCTCCTGCTACTCCTTCGTGTCCGTCGCACGTCGTGCGTCTGCCATGATGAACGCTGGCGGGTCATTCCTGAGCATGACCTATCTCGGTGCCGAGCGCGTCATGCCGCATTACAACGTCATGGGCGTTGCCAAGGCTGCTCTTGAAGCATCGGTGCGTTACATGGCTGCTGATCTGGGTCGTGACGATATCCGCGTGAACGGTATCTCCGCAGGCCCGATCATGACGCTGGCCGCCAACGGCATCAGCGACTTCCGCTACATCCTGCGCTGGAACCAGCTTAACGCCCCGATGGAGCGTAACGTGACCCTGAAGGACGTTGGCGGTTCGGGCATGTACCTGCTCTCCGACCTCTCCAGTGGCGTGACGGGCGAAGTCCATCATGTGGATTGCGGCTACCACACGGTTGGCATGAAGAACCCGGCAGCTCCGGACATTGCAGCTGTCAGCTCCGGGGACTGACATGTCAGACAATAGCTTCGGGCAACTCTTTCGCGTCACCACCTGGGGTGAAAGTCACGGGCCGGCCATTGGCTGTGTCGTAGACGGCTGTCCACCCCGCCTGAAGCTGTCCGAAGCGGACATCCAGCCTTGGCTTGATCGCCGTCGGCCGGGGCAGTCCCGCTTCACGACCCAGCGTCGGGAACCGGATCAGGTCCGGATCCTGTCGGGGGTGTTTGAAGGCCAGACGACCGGCACGCCTATTTCGCTGATGATCGAAAACACCGATCAGCGGTCGAAAGATTATGGTGAGATTGCCCAGAGCTATCGTCCGGGTCATGCGGACATTGCTTATGATTTGAAATATGGCATCCGTGATTATCGGGGTGGTGGTCGCTCGTCCGCTCGTGAAACGGCCATGCGTGTCGCAGCGGGTGCTGTCGCTCGTGTGCTGCTGAAAACGTTGGTTGGGGAAGGCTTGAAGATTCGCGCAGCTCTGACAGGGATCGGCGGTCAGACTATTGATCCCTCCCGCTGGGACTGGGACGAAGTGGAGCGCAACCCGCTCTGGTGCCCGGATGCTGCGAGCGTTGGTCCTTGGGAAGAGCTACTCGACTCTGTCCGTAAGGATGGATCGTCCATCGGGGCCACTGTTGAAGTTGTCGCGGAAGGCTTGCCGCCGGGCCTCGGTGCGCCAGTCTATGGCAAGCTGGACGCAGACCTTGCTGGCGCTCTAATGGGCATCAATGGTGTGAAGGGCGTTGAGATCGGCGACGGTTTCGCTGTAGCGGCTCTTCGTGGTGAGCAGAACGCTGATCCGATCGCACCGGGGCCACAGTTCGCGTCGAACCATGCGGGTGGCATCCTGGGAGGCATCTCCACGGGGCAACCGATCGTGGCTCGCTTTGCCATCAAGCCAACCAGTTCGATCCTGACACCCGTGCCCAGCATCAACAGTGCAGGGGATTCGGTAGAGGTTCGCACCAAGGGACGACACGATCCGTGTATCGGTATCCGTGCCGTGCCCGTGGCGGAAGCTATGATGGCCTGCGTTCTGGCAGACCATCTGCTGCGCAATCACGCGCAGTGCGGTTGGGACAACTGATCCCAGCCTTCGGGTTTAGCTGGCGAGCTTGGCGTCCAGGGTGATCTCCGTGTTGAGAACCTTGGACATCGGACAGCCGATCTTCGCCTTGTTGGCGGCATCGAGAAAGTCGGCCTCAGTCGCGTTCGGCACCACGCCACGAAGCGTTAGATGGGCCTTCGTGACGGCAAAGCCATCGCCAACCTTATCGAGGGAAATTGTCGACTCCGTATCGAGGGAGTCGGCCGTAAAGCCAGCATCACCAAGGATCAGAGAGAGCGCCATTGTGAAGCAGCTTGCGTGCGCCGCGCCGAGCAGTTCTTCCGGGTTGGTGCCGGGCTTGTCTTCGAATCGCGTGTTGAAACCATAAGGCTGGTCCTGAAGGGCGCCGCTCTGCGTCGAGATGGTGCCCTTGCCTTCCTTGATGGTGCCGCTCCAGTGGGCCGAAGCTTTCTTGTTGATGGTCATGAGACGCTCTCCGCGTGTTGAGGGGATGCTGTCTCCAACGTGACCAGACAGGAAACGTTGCCGTGAAAAAACCGTGTGGTGTGGTTGTGATGCCACTCAGGAAAAGCCCCCTTGGGGATGAATGGGAACCTATGGCGGTTTTCTGCGATTGCCCCAATATATAGGGGTGTGGATCGTTTATGCCCCTAGATATGGATGACTCCAAATTCACAGCTCTTTCCAATTTGCAAGAGAAGAGTTCGCTTGCAGTGACGGGCGCGGGTGTGGAATTGGAGGGTCATCAAATCGAAAAAATCAGACTGCCGGAGCAGAGCGCAATGACACTTCATGACGTGACGATGGACACGCCACATACGGCCGACCGCCCGCATGACGTGCTTCCGCCTGTTGACCATCCTGTTGGCGAGCGTGCCGTTGGGGAGGGGGAAGAAACGCCGGACATGTTCGATGATGTCGTGCAGCTTCCGGGTCATCATGCCGTCCGTGTGGATCGTTCACGTGATTCCTTACTGACGGATTTTGGTAGAGCGACGCTGGACAATCGTTATCTGCTGCCGGGCGAGCATTATCAGGATCTGTTTGCGCGTGTTGCGTCCTATTACGGGGCGGACCAGGGTCATGCCCAGCGTATTTATGATTACATTTCACGCCACTGGTTCATGCCAGCTACACCGATTCTATCTAACGGTGGAACGTCCCGCGGTCTGCCGATATCCTGCTTCCTGAACGAAGCCGAAGATAGCCTGGAAGGTATCGTCGGCCTCTGGAACGAAAACGTCTGGCTGGCATCCAAGGGCGGCGGCATCGGGTCCTATTGGGGCAATCTGCGTTCGATCGGTGAGAACATCGGTCGTAACGGCAAGACGTCCGGCGTCATTCCGTTCATCCGCGTAATGGACAGCCTGACACTGGCCATCTCGCAGGGGTCTCTGCGTCGTGGGTCTGCGGCTGTATATCTGCCGGTCTGGCATCCTGAAATCGAAGAATTCACGGAAATGCGCCGCCCGACGGGTGGTGACCCAAACCGTAAGGCTTTGAACCTGCATCATGGCGTTCTGATCACAGATGCCTTCATGCGTGCTGTTGAGGCGGACGAGGAATGGCCGCTGCTGTCCCCGAAGGACCACAGCATCATCCGCAAGGTTTCCGCCCGTGGGCTCTGGATCCGTATCCTGACGGCCCGTATGGAGCAGGGCGAGCCGTACGTCATCTACTCGGATCATGTGAACCGCGCCCGCCCCGAGCATCACAAACTCGCCGGGCTTGAGGTCAAGACATCCAATCTTTGCGCCGAGATCACGCTGCCAACCGGTATCGATCATCATGGTAAGAACCGGACGGCTGTCTGCTGCCTGTCTTCCCTAAACCTGGAAACGTGGGACGAGTGGAAGGACGATCCGCAGTTCATCGAGGACGTCATGCTGTTCCTCGACAACGTTCTGCAGGATTTCATTGACCGTGCGCCGGATGACATGGCGCGTGCCAAGTACGCCGCTGCCCGGGAGCGCTCTGTCGGTCTTGGCGTGATGGGATACCATTCCTTCCTTCAGGCCCGGATGATCCCGTTCGAGAGCGTGATGGCGAAGGTCTGGAACAAAAAGATCTTCCAGCATATCCGCGCTCAGGCTGATGCGGCGTCAAAGAAGCTGGCGGAACTGCGTGGCCCGTGCCCAGATGCCGAAGAATACGGCTTCATGGAGCGTTTCTCGCACAAGCTTGCAATTGCTCCGACGGCCTCCATTTCCATTATCACGGGCAATGCCAGCCCGGGCATTGAGCCGATCAGTGCAAACGTCTTCCTTCAGAAGACCCTGTCTGGTTCCTTCTCGGTCCGTAACCGCCATCTGACCACGATCCTCGAAGAGCGCGGTCAGAATACGGATAAGGTGTGGTCTGACATTACCCTGAGCAAAGGCTCCGTTCAGCATCTGGACTTCCTGACGCAGGATGAGAAAGACGTCTTTAAGACGGCCTTCGAACTGGATCAGCGCTGGGTTGTTGAACATGCCGCCGACCGTGCGCCGTTCATCTGTCAGGCACAGTCGGTCAACCTTTTCCTGCCGGCGGATGTGCATAAGCGCGACCTGCATCAGATCCACTTCCAGGCCTGGAAGAAAGGCCTGAAGTCTCTGTATTACTGTCGTTCCCTGTCGGTACAGCGTGCCGATGCAGTCTCCACGCTGGCCGTGAAGAGCGACATTCTGGACGATGAGAAGTACGAAGCTACCGTGCAGGCTGCCCCGCGTGGCAAAATGAGCAGTGGCGATTACGACGAGTGCCTCGCCTGTCAGTAAGGCGGGTTGGTAGTATCGGTTTGAAAAGCCCGGCTCCTCGTTTGGGGAACCGGGTTTTTTTTATGTTCTCACGGCGTGTCAGGCGCTCTAACGCGACGGAAACCCAACCAGAGCAGGATGAGGCCCAGTGCTGTAGCGATCCATCCGAATATTGCGCCGGGAGGTGCAAAATGAAAGTGGATCCGGGTTGGTCCTGCAGGAAGCGGGATACGTTCAAATAACCCGTCCCACACTTCCGGGACGATGAAAGTGCCATTTACCTCGGCCGTCCATCCCGGCAGTATCACTTCGCGACGGATAAGATAAGTCGGCGCCGGGCAGTTTGCGGCAAGCGTCTCCCGGTCTTTCAGAGTAAGGGTGCAGGCTGCTTCAGTCTCAAAATAGGGGGCAGCGTTCTTCAGTCGGATGAGGTCTCCGGTTCCCGTATGCAGAACGGGCATCATGGCTTCGCGCACAGCATCTGTCTCAAAGCGGATGCGCGGCCAACCCACACGCTCTTTCACGGTGGACCAGATCATAACGTCTGTGGTGGCCTCTTTGAGGCTTAATGTCAGGGTGTGGGCATCGGCTGGAATGATTCTATCCAGTTCGATCGACGTCAGACCGTTGTCTGTTGCCTCTTTCAACCGTGTCTGACCCGTTGCGCATTGCGTGTCGGAACAAATGGACAGAATCAGAATTCCGTTCGAGTTTCCGGCGTAAGTGCCCAATTGCAGCGTTGCCAGGCGGCTAACCGGCTTTTCCCATGATGAAATATTGATTGTGACCTCTGGCGAGTTCGGCGTCAGAGGAAAGCCGTTTGGCTGGCGGTTTTCTAGGGGGTAGGGCGCGATGCTTGGCATGCCATGACCTGGAGGAACCAGCAGGGCTGATACGCCGAGTTTGGCGAACAGATCAGGATGCCGGGCTAAAGAGGCTTCCAGAAAGGCATCCCCATTTTCAGCAAAAGGATAGGAGCCATTAAAGGTTACGGCGTCGACTTTTGAGCCGAAGTCCTGTTTCAGGCGCTCGATCCATGCTTTCGGCGTGGGAATGGCATTGTGATTGATAGAGGCGATCCGCAGATAAGCGCCATAATTTGGCTCAATCGGTCCAATGGTCACGAAGCGCTGTAGGCCGGTTTCTCCCTGTAGTGCCGTAATAAGGCGTTGGTCTGGGCGGGGTTGTTCCGGATAGGCGCTTAGAAGAGGAAATCCGAACAAAAGAAGGGTCTCAAAACAGAGAACCGTTCCAATAATTTTCGGATGTTTCTTGCTCCATGCAAGAAAAACCACAGTAGCCAAGCAGAGGGTGCCGAAAGCTAGCGATCCCACCGCATAAATATGGGAAGAAACTGGTCCCTCAGAAACGGAACGAAGTTTCGTCAGGAACTGATGATCCAGAGCATAGGTCGTGACAATCAGGGCGCCCATCACACAAGCAGACAGGATGATTGCTCTGCGGCGCCACACACCACGGAACATGTCATCCAGGGCGAAGACTGCGAGAAGGATCAGGCAGCTTTCCACCATGGGTTCGCAAAGGCGAAAAAATACGGTGTGCCCAAGTCCTGGCACCAGATCGACGAGTTGAGTGAGCCCCGGAACACCGGCCTGTTTTCCCACGACAGCAAGGAAAATGCCGAGCAGCAGGAAGCGCAGCCCTCGCTCGTTGTTGCCCCCAATGGCGCATAAAGCCAGAAACGGAAGAGTAAGCCCGCAATAGCCTCCTAGGGCATACCATGCATCCAATTCGGAGCCGTAGAATATGGGACCGTTGATGTAGGGGAATAGCAGCATCGACCATGCCTGATGCGGCAGGGTCTCATCATTGATGCCGCCGTGAACACCGATGTCAGCATGGGGTAGGAATGTCAGAAAAGCGAGGAGTTGCGGGGCGGCAATCAAACCAGCCGTGAGGCCCCCAAGGCAGATGTGAAGGGCAAAGCGGGATCTGCTGCCAGGAGCAGTCTGGAAAAAGCGTAGAACTGCAAGCCCGAGCGCGATCAGTCCTAAAAGAAAGGCAGTTTCGGGAAAGCCTGCCAACAGGAGATAGGTCAGGCTTAGAGCAAGCCAGCCCCAATTCCCGGTTCGGGCACGTTCCACGCCATAGAGAGCGAGAGGCAGAAAGGCGAGGGGTTCAGACGGGCCGTCCGAAGCCCATGCATAGGTGCCGTTGAAAGCATAGAGCAGGCCACCGATCAGCGCGGCGCGCGGATCGAGGCGCAGCTGTTTCAAAAATGCATATGTGGACAGGCCCGCGATGATTTGCAGAGTGCACTTCATCATCAGGAGACCATTCGGCAGCCCCAGAAACAGCACGAATGGTAGAAAAAATGCGGCAGGCTGGTATTCGCCCGCCAAAGGCATGCCGACACCGCTGTAGGGATTCCACCAGGGAATGACACCATGCACCCAGTCGTGCGCCACAAGTCGGCCGAGGGCTTCTACGAAAACGCCTGCGCAACCGTCGATCCAGCCTGGATGTCCCGGGATTAGTCCCTTCGCGGCATTCGCAGAGTTCTGCACCATTAGTGACGTCGTCATCATTGGGTCGCTGGAGCGTAATCCGAGCCACTCCGGCAGGTAGATGCAGATTGGCAGGAGGATCAGCGCGAGAAGGTGAGAGCGCGGCCAGAAGCGACGCGTTTTCTGGGGCATGGAAGCTCCGCCGGGAGGATTGTGTTCTTTGCATAACTACAGCCTTCCGGTCCTTCAAGAGATTGCGCTGTGACGCGTGACTATGATCGCATCCGAAGCTATGCTTGGAGCAGCAGGAAACCCAAAGGCCAGACAGGCTGCGTACCTTAGCGCCCTTTGATGGAAAGCCTTTGTCCTGGTTAAGATATTGAGAAAACACGTTATTCGTGCGTCTGTGGCTTTTCCGTAAGGAGAGGTAAGGTGCACTGAAAACGTGTCTTTGAGGAAAGTAAGGTCATGAGCAACACGACCCCGAATGCTGGCGAAACGCCAGCGACCGAGCAGCATTATGACCTGATGACTGCGAACCCGGTGTACAAACCGTTTCGCTACCCGTGGGCCTATGATGCCTGGCTAACCCAGCAGCGCGTTCACTGGCTCCCGGAAGAAGTGCCGCTGGCTGATGACGTGAAGGATTGGCACCGTACGTTGACGGAAGCCGAGCAGCATCTCGTGACGCAGATCTTCCGCTTCTTCACACAGGCCGACGTGGAAGTGAATTCCGCGTACATGAAATATTACAGCCAGGTCTTCAAGCCGACTGAAGTGCTGATGATGCTGTCGTCGTTCTCGAACATCGAGACGATCCACATTGCGGCCTATTCCCATCTTCTCGACACCATCGGGATGCCAGAAACAGAGTATTCGGCCTTCCTGAAGTACAAGGAGATGAAGGACAAATACGATTTCATGCAGTCGTTTAACATCGACAACAAGCGTGAGATCGCCAAGACCATGGCGGCCTTCGGGGCCTTCATGGAAGGGCTTCAGCTTTTCGCATCGTTCGCGATCCTGCTGAACTTCCCGCGCTTCAACAAGCTCAAGGGCATGGGGCAGATCGTGTCCTGGTCCGTGCGTGATGAGACGCTGCACTGCTTGTCCATGATCCGTCTGTTCCGCACGTTCATTCGTGAGAATCCGGAACTGTGGACGGAAGATTTCCGTGAAGAACTAAAGGAAATCTGCCGCACGACCGTTGAGCATGAAGACGCGTTCATTGATCTGGCCTTTGAAATGGGCCCGGTTGAGGGAATGTCCTCGGAAGACGTCAAGCGTTACATCCGCTTCATTGCGGATCGTCGTCTGACGCAGCTTGGTCTTGATCCGGTTTATGGTGAGGAAGAAAATCCCCTCCCGTGGATTGATGACATGCTGAACGCTGTTGAGCACGCCAACTTCTTCGAAAACCGCTCTACGGAATACTCCCGTGCCTCTACGTCCGGCACCTGGGAAGAAGCCTTCGAAGGCAGTGTCTTCGAATAATCTGGGGATAGGGGAGAGTCAGCTTTCGGGCAAGCTCTTCCCCCGTCGCAGAACCCGTTCGGCCGCATCGGTAAAGCGGCCATCCTCTTCATGCAAAATCAGTCCCGGACGCAGGCGAAAGATGCCTTTGCCGCCGTGGATGGCCTGGATCAGCACCAGTTTCGCTTCCCGTCCCTGTTTGGGCCAGAAGGGGTAGAGCTGGAGTGAACCGCACCCGTTTTCCAAAAGCGTCTGGCAGGCTCTGTCCGTGATCGCTGCGGATATGATGAACGTCAGTGTTCCACCGGGTAGAACCCAGCGGGTGAGGCTGCGGATCCACGCCTGTGGGTCGGTGTCTTCTGCGCTGAGGGCCAGCCGCCGTCGTTCGTCAGGGGAGGGCGTACCATGCGCGCTGTGCCACGGAGGATTGGCCATCACGTGATGGAAGCGACCATTGGCTGTCGGTGCCAGAGCTCGCAAGGATGATGGGATTGTCGGGAGCACGGCCTGAAGAGCCGAGAGCGATGTTCGCGAGTCTGAAAACGGGTTGTTCAGGAAATTGTGAGCCGCCAGTTTCACTGTGTCCGCATCTGCTTCAAGCCCAATGCCGCTCACGCCAGCAACCCGTGCTGCAAGGCATAGCAATCCTGCGCCTGCACCGCATCCTGCCTCCAGAACAGTCTCTCCGGCTCGTGCAGGGACAGCTGCCGCCATCAGGACGGGCTCAAGCCCCGTACGATAGCCCTTCCGAAATTGTCGGTAGTGGAGTCGTCCGTTGAGCAATGTTCCGTCCCTTTCGTTTTCAGAAAGGGGGGAAGTGCTCTTCAGATGGGCCTTAGGGGGCTGCAATGGGTTGACCACCTTCCTGCTGCCGCTCATATGGTCATTCCAACCTGTCGTCCGGCGTTAATATGGCCTGGTCGCTTTTCCAGACAGGAAGAACGAGCAGGGATACGCCACATCATATCGTGCCTGCACGGTCCTGGGCAGTCCTGGGATAGTGTGCAGGAACTGGAGTAAAGACCCTTGGATTCTGCCGCACCGGATGCTGCCGTGACCGTTGATAAAGCTGTGGTTCAGGGTACAGGTGGCGAAAGCGCACTGTCAGCGCTGTCAGCCTATCTCGAAGAGGACATGCTGGCTTGCAACCGCGCCATTATCGCGCGGATGGAGAGCCCTGTCCCCCTGATCCCGCAGCTTGGCGCTCACCTGGTGGCTGCTGGCGGCAAGCGCCTTCGTCCCCTTCTGACGCTCGCTTCAGCACGGCTGTGTGGTTATCAGCCGGGCCCGGATCATCAGCGTCATGTCGGGCTCGCAGCCTGCGTGGAGTTCATTCACACCGCAACTCTGTTGCATGATGATGTGGTGGACGAGAGCACCCTGCGTCGCGGGCTGGCTTCAGCCAATGCCGTGTTTGGCAACAAGGCGTCCGTTCTGGTGGGGGACTTCCTGTTCGCCCGTTCGTTCCAGCTTATGACGGCAGACGGCTCCCTGAAGGTCATGGCGATCCTGTCAGATGCGTCTGCAACGATTGCTGAAGGCGAAGTCCTTCAGATGGTTGTGCAGAACGATCTCACGACGCCTGTTGAGCGGTATCTCGAAGTCATTCACGGCAAGACGGCCGCACTGTTTGCCGCGGCCTGCCGCGTTGGTGCTGTCGTGGCCGAGCGTCCGGACGCGGAAGAGGATGCTCTCGAGCAGTTTGGGACCAATCTTGGCATGGCGTTCCAGCTTGTTGATGACGCGCTGGATTATGCCGCAGACCAGCAGGTTCTGGGCAAGACCGTTGGCGATGATATGCGCGAAGGCAAGATCACTCTGCCGGTCCTGGCCGCCTATGAGGCCGGCTCACCGGAAGAGCGTGTGTTCTGGGAGCGCGTTATTGGGGAAGGCGAGCAGACTGAGGAGGATCTGCCTCACGCTCTGAACCTGATTGCGAAAACAGGTGCGATCAATACGACGATCGCCCGGGCGCAGGTCTATGCAGATGCGGCTGTTGAAGCCCTGTCCATTTTCCCGGATAGCGAACTGCGTCGCCTTCTGATTGAGACTGTTCAGTTCACGGTGAACCGGGCCCGCTAAAAAACTCTGTTCTGCGTCAGTCCGATCAGGGCTGACGCAGACTTTGCTCTCAGGCCGTCAGTGCGAGCGGGCTGAAAAGAGACCATTCCGAAAAACCTAAACGGCTTACGGCGGCTTCCAAGAGCGGCGCATTGAATGGTGCGCTTGTCATGAAAAGCCGGGGCGGTGCTGCGACTTTGTCTGTTGCGATGGGGGCTAGGGTCTCAAGCACAGTCCGCACTTGTCGGGCGACGGCCGGAGCCGGGTCAAGCCAGTTCAGATTGGGGCGTGCAAGGCGTTGAAACGCTGGCATCAGGAATGTGTAATGCGTGCAGCCAAGCCCGACCGTATCGATGGCCTCGCCATGAGGCTGTTCGAACAGGCAGGTCAGTTCGCGTTCGACGTCTGCATCCGGAATGGCATCGCCCAGAAAGGCGCGTTCGGCCAGATCAGCCAGTCCACGCGCACCATGGGTGATGAGACGACAATCCGAGGCAAACTCCCGATGCAGTTCCAGCACATAGGGGCGCCGGGCTGTTGCTGACGTGGACAGCAGACCAACGGTCCGGGTCGTGGAAACACGTCCAGCCCAGCGGATAGGGGGGACGCATCCGACAACGGGGATGGAGAGACGTTCCCGGAGCGCCGGCAGGGCGATAGTGCTCGCCGTGTTGCAAGCAATCACCAGAACGTCTGGCTGGACGTCACGGCAGGCCGCTGCGAGCAGGCTGACGATGCGGCCGGTCAGGCGATCATCAGGTTGTTCCCCATACGGAAACAGCGCGGTGTCGGCCAGATAGTCGATCGTGAGGGCGGGGAGGATGTCGCGCAGAGCCTGAACGACACCCATCCCCCCGATGCCCGAGTCAAAAACAAGGCATCGGGACAAAAGGGCAGGAGAGCCCACGGGCGTCAGCCTTCTGCTTTGGCCTTGAGCGCCAACGCTTCTTCGGCGCTGCCAACACCGCCGTGCTTGCGGGACCAGCCACAGGGATCTTCAAGGAAGCGACGAACCTCGGCACTGTCCTTTTCAGAGAAATAATCGCCGCCTGCACAGGCTTCGAGAACATCCCACCAAGTGCACAGCGCGTGCAGGGAGATGTCCATGTCTGCCAGCGTTTTGTGGGCGCCTGGGAAGACACCGTAAAAAAATACGACGAAGGTGTGGTTCACAATGGCGCCCGCATCGCGCAGGGCATTGGCGAATCGGATTTTGGACGCACCATCCGTCGTCAGGTCTTCGACCAGCAGGGTGCGCATGCCATCGGGCACATCACCTTCGATCTGCGCATTACGGCCAAAGCCCTTCGGCTTTTTGCGGACATACGCCATCGGCGTCATCATGCGGTCCGCGATCCACGCAGCGAACGGAATACCTGCTGTTTCGCCGCCGACAACCGCATCGATGCTTTCATAGCCAATGTGGCGGCCGATCTTCTCGACGGCCAGTTCCATGATCTTGGTCCGGGCGCGGGGGAAGAAGATGATCTTGCGGCAGTCGATATAGACCGGGGACTTCCAGCCTGACGTCAGCGTGTAAGGCTCTTCCGGACGGAAGTTGACGGCCTTGATCTCCAGAAGGATGCGGGCAGTGGTCAGGGCTGCGTCCCGGTCCCACTGGGTGCGACCCGCGATCGGGCTCTCTCCATGTTGTGTCATGCTGGTCTCCACTGACGTCGTTTTCTGTGGTTTACCGGCCACAAGACGCAAAGGGTAGTGCCAAATTCGTATGCACTTGTTGCTGTTATAGGGGGACCCAATCTATGCTTGCGCAGTCAGGCCTTGCCCCCTAAGGAGTAAGACCGTTTTTCCTCTTCTGAAGCAGGATCAAAAGTGAGCATCGAAACCAGCCGGATCGGCCGGAAATGCGAACGTGCAGTTGTCACCGCCTATCAGGAACTGCGTGAGGTCGGTCAGCCGGACATGCAGGCCTTTGCCGCATGCACGACGCTTTACCGTATCCATCACCCCGAATCTTCCATCACGGAAGCACGCCGCCTTGTTGCGGAATGGATTGACCATCATGTCGTCCGCAAGGCCGATGGTCAGACTCCGGGCTGCGATTGCTAATCCAGCCCGTGTGGTAGGGGCCTTTCAGTCCCGGTCACCCATGGAAACAAACTCCCGTTTTGTTTCCCCTACGTAAAGCTGGCGAGGGCGTGTAATCCGCCCGGCCGGATCTTCAATCATTTCTTTCCATTGGCTGACCCAGCCCACTGTCCGCGCAACCGCGAAGAGAACGGTGAACATGCTTGTCGGAATTCCGAGAGCTTTCAGGATCAGGCCTGAGTAGAAATCCACATTCGGATAGAGCTTACGGCTGACGAAATAATCGTCTTCCGTCGCGACCCGCTCCAGCTCCTTGGCTAGGTCGAGCAATGGATCGCGCTCCAGACCCAGTTCGGAGATCACTTCATGGCAGGTTGCCTGGAGGATTTTCGCGCGCGGATCGAAACTCTTGTAGACGCGATGGCCAAAGCCCATCAGACGAACACTGGAATTTTTGTCTTTGACCTGCTCCAGAAAGGCAGGGATGCCTTCACGGGTTCCGATGGACTGAAGCATGTTCAGGGCAGCTTCATTGGCCCCTCCATGAGCAGGCCCCCAGAGCGCAGCAATGCCGGCAGAGATGCAGGCGTATGGATTGGCGCCGGTAGAACCAACCAGTCGAACCGTTGTGGTTGATGCGTTCTGCTCATGATCGGCGTGTAGAAGCAGGATCCGATCCATGGCGCGTGCCAGGACCGGGTTGACCCGGTAGTGGTTGCCTGGTCTGGCGAAAAGCATGTGCAGGAAATTCTCGGAGAACGACATCTCTTCATCAGGATAGATGAAGGGCTCTCCGATGGAGTATTTATAAGCCCATGCGGCGATGGTGGGCACTTTGGCAATCAAGCGGCGGGCAGAGAGATCGCGGTCTTCGGCCTGTGAAATATCCAGACCATCATGATAAAATGCTGATAGCGCGCCAACGGTGCCGCACAGGATCGCCATGGGGTGAGCGTCGCGGCGGAAACCATTGAAGAAATTCCGGATCTGCTCGTTAAGCAGCCGGTGGGTGTTCATATCAGCCTGAAAAGCCTGATATTGCGCCGTTGTAGGCAGTTCTCCGTAAAGCAGCAGATAAGCAGTTTCCGTGAAGCTGGCATTGAGAGCCAGGTCTTCAATGGGATAGCCACGGTGGAGAAGCGTTCCCTCATCCCCGTCAATGAATGTGATCTTGCTGGTGCAGGTTGCCGTTCCCGTCAGGCCGGGATCAAAGGAAAATATACCAAGCTGCTGTTGGATTCCACGCAGGTCCGCGACGTCCGGTCCCATGGTGCCCTTCAGAAGAGGGGCTTGCATGGAAGCGCCGCCAGCATGAAGGGTAGCAGTTTCGGACTTTGGATCGTGCATGGAACAAGCGCCTGTCTGGCAGAGTGACGGGAAGAGTCAAAGTTTAGGGTGTAGGGGTTTTCCCTGTCCAGAGACACTACCTGTCGGGCTGTCGAAGGCCTCAAAAAAAGCAGGGAAACCTAAAAATCGGCGTGAAACCGCGCGTCTTAAAGTTTTTGTTAATAAATTGTGTTTTTGAATGCGTTTCCGCTACAACCCGCGCTCTTCACATCGTCAGGTTTAGAAAACCTGCGGTTTCCTTTTTCGTCAAAATCAGGATCTTCATGTCTCAGATAGTTTCTTCAGGTCAGGCAATCTCCGGGGGTATCGTCAGCGGAGAGGGTAACATTCTGACCGTTGAAAATGGTGGCTCTATTCAAAGGGTAACCGTTGTGAGCGGTGGTGCTGTTTCTGACGAAGGAGAAGATCGTTTTCTGACCATCAGTAATGGTGGAACCCTGACAGTCGGCTCCGCAGGTAGGTCCTACAATACGACTGTTCTGTCCGGGGGGCTCCAGACCATTACGAACGGCGGCCATGCCTATAATGTAGCCGTCAGCAGCGGCGGAATGCAGGTTACGTCTTCAGGCGGCCAGTTAACCCATACACAGCTGAACCCGGGCGCTACTCTGTCGGCTCTGCCAGGGTCTATTGTCGATCATGCTGAGGTCCGCAGCGGAGCCTCGTTCTATGTCGCGTCGGGAGCAATTGCCGATACAACAGTCATTTCCTCAGGTGCGGTGCTGACACTGCAAAGCGGAGGCACCCTGAGTGAGACGATCTTGTTGTCAGGTGGACGGATTGATCTGGACGGACTGAGCTATTCGGACGGGGAGACGGCGACGTTTGTCAGCAGTGGGGGCGCTTATTATCTGAACGTCACATCCGCTGGAAACACCATTTATTCCACACGGATGCAGGGCGATTACAGCAGCAATGGTGTGACCCTGACAAAAGATGATGACGGTTCAACAATCGCTGCGCTAGGCCCGGTCTGTTTTCTTAGAGGAAGCCTTATCCAGGCACCGACTGGTGAGGTCGCTGTTGAAGACCTGCGTGCCGGAGATGACGTTGTGGTCATTCGGGATGGTGCCGAGCAGGTTGAGCGTCTGAGTTGGGTTGGCAGTAAGAAAGCGCAGGTTCGCCAAGGGCCACATCTTGATATGGCAGGATATCCGGTTCGCATTTGTGCAGGTGCTGTGGCCGAAGGTACCCCCCATACGGATCTGCTTCTGACGCCAGAGCATTGCCTCTATTTGGATGGCGTGTTCATTCCAGTGCGTATGCTCGTAAATGGCGGCAGCATTGCTTACGCAACAGACATTACGTCCTATGACTACTACCATGTTGAGACAGCCCATCATGATGTGATCGTGGCGAACGGCCTGACCACAGAGAGCTATCTCGACACAGGAAATCGCAACAGCTTTGCTCAGCCAGGGAGCATTGCTCACTTCTCAACTGTTACGAAAAGCTGGGTGCATGACGCTTCTGCGCCACTGGTGACGGATCGAGCAGTCGTAGAGCCTGTTCATGCCCGTCTGGCTCAGCGCTCTGAACAGCTTGGCCTCACTGTTGCGTGCGCAGTTGAAACAACGCGTGCACATGATTTGCATCTTGAAACGCAAGCAGGCCAGCGCATTGTTCCCATGCGGCAGGTTGAAGGACGCTTCCTGTTTTCGCTTCCGAGTGGTGCGCGTGCTGTCCGTCTGGTGTCACAGGCATCTCGGTTGTGTGATTCGGTTGGCCCCTATCTGGATGACAGGCGGGTGCTTGGTGTTCTGACGAGAGCAATCCGTCTTTGGGATGGGCAGGGCATGCGCGAGCTTATGCTACTGCAACCTGAAAAAGCTGACGGTTGGTACGCCGCAGATCCGTCCGGCATGCGGTGGACGAACGGCAGTGCTCTCCTTGAACTTGGGCCGCGTTCAGCGACGGAAGCCGGAGTGCTCGAAATTGAGGTGGTTGAGGCTGGACCTTATGTAAAGCCTGAACCTGCCGAAAGGCGCCTTACTCTTCTCTGCGCCTGAACGTAATTGATTAAGCCAGTCAGGGCGTAAGAACCTGACTGGCTTGAACAGTGGAAGGTCGGACATTGACCCAGTCTTCTGCTGTCTGAAAGACTGTCAGGGTTGCTGGTGCATACCCGTATCTCAGTGCGGCAAAGGCATCATTCTTGAGAGCGGCTCCTGCAAGATCATGAGCCAATGTTCCTATGGCAGGATTGTGCCCGATGAGGAGCAACGTCCGGATATCATCCGATGTCGCGTGAATGAAACCGTAAAGGGTGTCGAGACCTGCTCCGTAGAGGTTGCTTTCAATCTGCGGAATAATCGTATCAGGCAGAGCGGAAAGAACGCCCTTTGCCGTTTCCTGTGTTCGACGGGCAGAACTGCAAATCACCTGAAAGGGATGAGGTAGCTCCAGCCCTGCAAGCTGAGCACCAATTCTTGCCGCCTGTTGATGGCCCGTCGCAGTCAGTGGCCGCTCGATATCACCCGTTCCCGAATAAAGATGGGGGCCGGCTTCAGCGTGCCGCAGGACAAGGAGCAGGCGTTCGGCCATTCAGCGTGTACCGTGGGTTTGGGCGGCAATCGCTTCGTGATGTCTAATGACCTCCCTGATAACGAATGCCAGAAATTTTTCAGCAAAATCAGGGTCCAGATGTGCGTCCCGCGCAAGCTGGCGCAGGCGTTCGATCTGCCGGGCTTCACGGTTGGGGTCCGCGGCAGGAAGGCTGGAACGTGCCTTGAGTTCGCCAACGGCTTTTGTGCAGCGGAACCGCTCTGCCAGCATGTGAATCAGGGCGGCATCAATATTGTCGATGCTGGCACGCAGGCGCTCAAGTTCTGCGAGGGCGGAAGAGCTGTCAGAAGTCATTGATATCGATCCATGCAAGGTGGCCGCCTTTTCCAGCACCCAGATCTGTAAAGACAGCCGTGCCGCCAAGGCGCCCGGTCCGGCGCCAGGGGCGTCCGTCAGTCGAGCGGCGATCATGGCCGACATAGACCGTCATTCCGTCCGGAATGCGGTTGATCCAGGTGAGGCGGCGTTCAGGATATCCATCCGGCTGCATGCGGCCGGTGGTTTCACCAAAAAGGGCGCGGGAGAGGGGGGCAGACATTTCGCCCAGACCCGGAACAGGCGCTTCGGACAACATGGCGGTATGGAACCCGCCATGCACGAATAATGCCCGCCCAAGCCGCAGCCATGTCGGGGCTGCAGCAATCGCCTCATAGGTGCGCTGCTGCAGCCCTTCATATTCCGGCAGGGAAAACTGCCGAAGTGTTTCTTCAAGTGGCGGATCACGCCTGAGGCGACGACCTTCCAGCGCGCGCCCCAGCTTGCGGTCATGATTGCCGAGAATAAAAAGCCCGCGATCTGTTTCCAGCAGATCAAGCATCAGCTCCATCACACCGGCACTGTCTGGGCCGTGATCGACCAGATCTCCCAGCTGGATGACGAAGCGCTCAGTCGCAGTCGCGTGACGGAATGCGTTCAGATCACCATGCACGTCTCCCACCACACGAATACCGTGCTCACGGATTCGCGTCATGATTGGGGCGGGGAGAGGTGGTTCGACGAAAATGGGTTCGATCTTTCAAGGCGTTTTGTCTATCAAAAGGCTTCAACGCCTTAACGTCAATTTTCGATTGAAGAAAAAAGACTTCAGCCTTCGACAAGAGCCGCAGCACGCCCCAGATCAACCGACAATACCCGGCTTACACCACGTTCCTGCATCGTAACACCATAAAGCCTGTCCATGTGGGCCATGGTAAGCTGATGATGGGTCACGACAAGGAAACGCGTACCGGCTTCCTTGGTCATATCGGCCAACAGGGAACAGAAGCGTTCCACGTTGGCGTCATCGAGCGGAGCATCCACTTCATCCAGCACGCAAATTGGCGCAGGGTTACAGCGGAACGTCGCGAATATAAGAGAAAGGGCCGTCAAAGCCTGCTCACCGCCAGACAGCAGGGAAAGGGTGGAAAGCTTTTTCCCCGGCGGCTGGGCAAAGATTTCCAGACCGGCTTCCAGTGGGTCATCACTCCCGACCATACCCAGATGCGCGCGACCGCCGCCGAACATCCGTGAGAACAATGACTGGAAATGCCGGTCTACTTCCGTGAAGACGGCCAGAAGTCTCTCGCGTCCTTCACGATTGATGGTTCCGATGCCGCCACGCAGCCGATTGATGGCCGCCGTCAGTTCTTCATGCTCGCGGGCGATGGTCTCGGCGGTCTGCTTGGCATCCTGATACTCTGTCTCGGCCCGCAGATTGACGGCTCCCAGATCGTCCCGCTCACGGGTGAGGCGGGAGAGCCTACGGCGGGTGGACGTTTCGGCCTGCTCGGACAGATCAGAGGGATAAACGCCGCCTTCTGGCGGGTCGCTTTCCGTCAACAGACGCTCACGTGCTGCCACAGCCTGTTCAGCGCGTTCGGTCAGCCGGGCAATGGCTTCACGAGCCGAAGACAGAGCTAGGTCGGCATCCCGACGACGTTCCTGCGCAGCCTGACCAGCCTGATCGGTGGCTTCGTCCTTTGCGCGGGCCTCATCATAAGCTGTCTGGGCCTTCTCAAGATCCAGATCCTGTTGCTTCAGTGCGGCTTCGAGGCGAACGGGACTATGGGCCGCTTTGTTCCACGCGTTTTCCAAGGTGTTGCGGCGCTCTTCCAGCTCTGCATGTGATTGAACGGCCAGAGAAATCTGTCCCGCAAGGTCGGATAGCCGTCCTCTGAGCGCCGCGATACTCCCGTTTAAGCGCATATCTTCCAGCGCGAGGTGAGACAGAGTCTCCCGGACCGTCTGAAGTGTCTTCCGGGTTTCTTCCAGTTCCGCCGTGCCTTCTAGTACGTTTTGTTCCAGAAGCGCGGGGTCTGGACGTTCTGCAATGGCGGCGGCCTGCGCCTGATGGTCCTTCGTGAGCTTTTCTACGAGCGCTTTGAGCTCCGCCGCACGTGGAGCAAGTGCCGTGCGCCGGGCGAGGGCTGCCGTTGCGGACTGGTCCAAAGTTTGCAGTTCGGCCGAAAGGCGATCTGCCCTCTGGCGGAGGTCGCCCGTGGTCTTGCTCGCGGTTTCAAGCTTCTGCCGGGCGTCCTGATGCTGCTGACGGGCGACCGCGTCACGGCGCTCCAGATCCGGAAGATCCAGCCGGTGTGTGGCAGTTCGTGTGGCTTCAAGTTCTGTTTGAAGAGCATCAATGTCCCGCTCCAGCCTTTTCAAGGCCTCTTCCAGTTCCTGAAGGCGTGTCTGCGCTGTCTCATGACGCAGAACAGCCTGATCCAACGTGCGATCAGCCTGTTCGGTGTCTGTTCGGGCTTTTTGGAGGTCCCGCGTCAGTGCCGTGAGAGCTGTTCGAGTCCCCTCCACGACCTGAGCCGCATGTCCAGCCGTGTCCGTCAGAGCTGCCGGAGAAGGATGAGCGTCATAATCGGCCGCAGCTTTCTCAGCGTCCGAGCGTGCGCTTTTCGCAGCGGCCTCTGCATCCGACAGCCGACGTTCCGCTTCTTCCCATCGACCTTTTGCCAGCGCAGCCTGCTGTTCGCGTGACGAGAGTTGCGTGCGGGCCTTGCTCAGTTCAGGTTCCAGCCCCGAACGTTCCGACCGAAAACGTTGCAAGGTCTGTTCCGCTTCGACTCGAATGCGCTGGGCTTCTTGGAAAGCGCTCTGTACGGCCGGAAGCCCGTTTTCCTGCTCAGCGAGAAGGGCGCGTGCCTTTGTCAGACGTTGCCTTTGCTCCAGACGGGTAGCGCCGGCGTCAGGAGCATCGCCAGAGCGAATGAAACCGTCCCATCTCCACAGAGCGCCATTCCGGCAGACAAGCGCCTGACCGGGCTGGAGATGCGTTTGAAGAGACGCCCCTTTGGCAGGGTCATCCAACAGGAAAACGGCGTCCAGACAGCGTTTAACAGCGTCTGGCGCCGCAACCAGAGACGAGAGGGGCGGGCAGGAATCAATCCGTGGGCTGTCTATTGCTGTGAGAGCAAGCCATCGACGGTCGGCTGCGACGGTCGTGGGCGCGAGCGAGGCATCGAGCCCATCCGCCAATGCCGCAGCGACGGCCCGTGCCAGATCCGCGGGAATGTCAAGCCTGTCTTCCAGAGGGTCTGGCTGCGCGGCGACGGCGGCGAGTGTCTGTTCCAGCCCTTCACATTCCGAACGAAGGCGGAGGATTGTGCTTTCTGTGCGGGTCAGAGCCTCACGGGTAGAGCTCTCCGCTTCGGACGCGCAAGAAAGGGCCTTTTCGGCCTCGGAGAGAGCGCCCTGAAGGGCATCCAGCCTCGTTTCCAGGTTCGTGACGGCTGCTCGAAGGCCTGCTACGTCAGTGTCCGGTACGAGAGCTTTCGCGACGGTATCCCGCTCTCGAAGAGCCGTTTCTGCGCGTTTCACTGCCTGACTGGCGACCTGCTGGGCGTTGTCTTTCGCACGCAGAAGACCCTTATGGCGCTGAACGCCTTCCTCAGCCTTCGCGCGCGCTTCAAGCCACGCCGTATTGGCCTCGTCCAAAGCCTGCCGCGCTGCGCGTTCCCGAGCGGAAATATCTTCCAATGCCTGCAGGGTCTTTTCCCGCTGAGCCTGAAGCTCGGCGCGCTGTGCATCCGTCAGTAGAGCGGTTGCCGTCTGGGCATGAGCGGTGCGGTCCTGAGACAGGCGGTCTGTCGCCGCCTGAAGGCGACGCTTCAGATCCGCCTCGGTCTTTTCCAAAACAGTCAGGCGTTGCCGTCCGTCTTCGAGGGTGCGGCCCTGCAATCCCATTGCCAGACGCGCATCCTGAAGCGTGGCAAGAGCCGCAGCTTCGATCTGTCTGGCGTCTTCAGCATCACTGATGGCGACATCAACCTGTTGGCGCAGGCTCTCTAGAGCTTCATCGTCAGGTCGGTTTTTCTCCAGCGCAGTCAGTTCTGCTTCAAGTGCCTGAAGAGCGCCTGTTTCAGCATCAAGCCGTGTGGTCAGAGCATCCAGAGCACTTCTCAGCCCATCGCGACGGATCGCTTCTGCGTCTCGCAGACGGACTGCTTCTTCCAGAGACGCTGCCTGCGTGCGCTCAAGTGCTGCGAGGCGGTTCTGCTCTTCGGTGGCTTGAGCGCGCTGTTCAGGAAGCTGGGCGTGTTCCTTTTCCTGCGCTTCCAAATCTGCAAGAGCGGCCGCCTGAGCTGCTCGATCCTGCGAGAGCCGTTCCGTGCTTCGGGTAAAATCTGCTTCGGCCTGCTGGAAGCGCGCCAGTGCTTCGGCCTCTGCTTCTCTTGCACGCGTGACATCGACCCGCGCCGTCTCGGATTGGACTTTCAGGCGCTCTAAAGCACTGCGAAGACGGTCTGTTTCTTCTCTGGCCTGTGGGGTAGCCTTGCGGGCTTCGAACTCTGCAATGGTCGCGTGTTCTGCTTCCTGCTCGGCTTTGCGGAGGGCCTCGCGGGCTTTGGCCAGATCATCTTTGCTGCGTTGTACGGCGAGATTGGCGCGGGCGTGCAGGAGGGCATGAAGCTGAACCTCGGCTTCACGCAGCTTCTCGGAGAGCTCACGATATTTCCGCGCCTGAACGGTCTGCTCTTCGAGGCTACCGAGCCGCTCTTCAATCTGTAGGCGCAGATCTTCCGCACGGGAGAGGTTGGTTTCGGTCTGACGAAGTTTCAGTTCTGCATCATGACGGCGGGCATGAAGGCCAGTAATCCCCGCAGCTTCTTCCAGCAGAAGGCGGCGCTCTTCCGGCTTTGCTGCAATAAGCTGGCCGACACGGTTCTGGCTGACGATGGCGGAACTGCGTGCACCTGACGCCAGATCGGCAAAAAGCGTCTGCACGTCTCGCGCGCGCATGACGCGGCCGTTGATACGGTATTCGCTGCCGGAACCGCGCTCGGCACGACGCGTGATTTCGAGGTCTTCAGCATCCTGAAACGGAGCAGGGGCGAGACCCTTGGCGCCGGTCAGATGGAGCGTGACCTGAGCGATGTTCCGGGCGGAACGTGCGCCTGTTCCGGCAAAGATCAGATCGTCCAGCTCGCCGCCCCGGAGGGCGCGGGCGGAGGTCTCACCCATGGCCCAGCGCAGGCCTTCGACGACATTGGATTTGCCGCAGCCGTTTGGGCCGATAATGCCCGTCAGGCCCGGAAGGATGTCAACGCGCACCTCATCGGCGAAGCTTTTGAAGCCGCCGATCGTCAGGCGGCTGATCGTCGTGGTGTGAGTTGACATCGGTGTTTATGAAACGTCCGGAAAGAGATCAGGACGCCTTGGCGACCAGATCGGCAAACTTCTCGTAGGTTTCCGGGTCCTGATCGTAGTGCGTGTTGTTGAAGCGGAAATACGGCGTGCCCTGGATGCTGTAGGTATCTGCGTCCTTCTGTACCTGATTGTACATGGCCTGCATGAATGCTGTGTCTTCGCTGATGCTCTTGAACTGGGCCGCAGAGACGCCGGCTAGAGCGGACATCTGCTGCAGACGCTGCATCGGATCGCCACCCGAAGCGAAGGCCCACTGCATCTGGCTGGAGAGCAGCGCTTCAATGAACGGGACATACCGCTCTTCCGGCAGGGAACGTGCCACCATGGCCGCCGTTAGGCCGACGCGGTCACCACAGAAATCATGGAACTGATAGCGGATCTTGCCGGTATCAATGAGTTGTTCCTTGATCTTCGGGAACTCTTCTGTTCCGAAATGGGCGCAATGCGTGCAGGTCAGGGAAAACCATTCCTGCACCAGCACCTTGGCATTCGGATTGCCGATGATGCGCGGTCCCATGCGCGGGTCATTGGCGGGAAGGGCTGGCGGCGCATCTGCCGCACGGGCTGCCGTACCAGCCACGGCAAGAGCCGGGGCTGCGGAGAGAATGAAGCGGCGGGAAATCATGGGGCGGGTCATTCAGGAAGCCTTTGCAACTGCTTTGGCGAACGCATCATAGCTGGAAACGACATCCGGTGCCGGAGCGTCATTGATGCGGAAATAAGGGGTACCCTGGATCTGAAGGAAAGCACCATCGCGGTCCTGCCGGTTCACGATAGCCTCGCGCAGGGCATTATCGGCATTGATCTTGTCGAACTCAGCCGATGAGACGCCTGCCATGGCGGCGCGCTTTTTCAGTTCCTGCACCGGATCGATGTTCTGCGCAAAAGCCCACTGGTCTTGCGTGCGCAGCAGATCATCCACGAAGGGCGCATAGCGGTCTGCAGGAAGGGAGCGTGCGACCATGGAGGCGAGGAGTGCAACTTGATCCAAAGGAAAGTCATGATAGCGATAACGGATTTTCCCATTATCGATCAGGTTAGTCTTGATTTGGGGGAAAATAGTCTGTGCGAAATGAGCGCAGTGAGAGCAGGTGAGCGAGAACCACTCATCGACCTGAACCTTGGCCTCCGGGGAACCCAGAACACGTGGCCCCATACGGGGGTCAGTTGGGGAAAGTCCATTTTCTTCCGCGCGGGCGGAAGAAAATGATGTCACTGCCGCAAGGGCAGGCCCGGCAATAAGAAATGCACGACGGCCAAGGGTCATGGACAAGGCTCCACTACGGACAAGATGTCCTACTCACAACGCTGATCTGGTTCAGACGTCAAGACCCGCGTTCGTCATCCTGCTGTCCGGTATCCGGCAAGGGCTTCTTTTCCCAGCCTTCCGGCACTCGCATTCGCAATGCACGGATGTGACGGGCATCGGCATCCAGAACGCGGAATTCCAGCCCGCTCTCATGGGTCAGAACTTCGTCTTTCGCGGGGACATGCTCTGCCAGACGGAAGACCAGTCCACCGACCGTCTCGATCTCGGCTTCGCGCTCAGCATCTGTGAGAACAGCCCCCAGCCGTTCCTCAAGCTGGCGGACGGGCAGACGGGCATCAATATCGAAAGAGCCATCCGCGCGCTCTACCCACGGGGTCGTTACCGGGTCGTCGTGTTCGTCCGAGATATCACCCACAATCGTCTCGATCAGATCTTCGATCGTGACGAGGCCATCGATGCTGCCGTATTCATCAATGACAAGGGCCATGTGCATCCGGCGCTGACGCATCTGTAGCAGCAGGTCAAGCACCGGAATGGTCGGAGCAATCATCAGAGGCTGACGAAGAAGCGGGCGGATGTCGAACGCCTCAGGGTCATCAACATACGCCACCAGATCCTTCACATGGATCATGCCGGCGATATCGTCGAGCTGGCCGCGATAGACTGGCATGCGGGAATGGTTTTCCCGACGCATGTGATCCAGGGCATCGTTGAAAGAGATGCTCTCTGACATGGCAATGATATCTGCGCGCGGGATCATCACGTCATCTGCCGTGATGTCCCGCAAGCGCAGGACATTCATGATGAGGGCACGTTCCTGGCGGTCCAGTTCCGGCTCGTCTCCCGTTTCCTCGAAAGGCTGGGCGGCTTCGTGAACAAGTGTCGCAATGGATTCACGCAGACCCTGATCGCGGTTGCGTCGGCCGAATAGTCCGAACAATCCGCGAGAGTTCTTTTTACCGTCGTCTGAACGGTCCGTAGTGTCTTCGCTCATGCCCGTCTTCCTGCCTGTCGCCATGGATCGCCAAAACCGAGCTGGCGCATCGTGCGGGTTTCAACCCCTTCCATGTCCCGGGCCTCACCGGGGAGATAATGATCGTATCCTGCAAGATGCAGGGCTCCATGAACAACGAGATGGGACAGATGGGCGCGCATGCTGCGGTGGGCCGCATCCGCTTCCTTCCGGACTGTCTCGTAACCCAGAATGATGTCTCCGCCGTGCAAGGGAGAGACCGGTTCGAACGTCAGGACATTCGTGGGTTTGTTCTTGTTGCGGAAGCGGGCATTGAGCCGCTTTACGATCCGATCTGTCGAGAGAAGAATCGACGGAGCAGGAGACCGGCTGAAATCCGGGCCGCCCTGGCGGGCGACGGCGGTGAGCGCACGACGGATTGTGCGCTCGGTATCAGAGACCGAGGAGCGCCATCTGGCGTCCTCGATGATGATGTCAGTACCGGCGTGACGACTTGGAGGTTCCATTGTTATCCCGGCGCGGCCGATCCCGGAAATTATCCAGGGGGGGAGGCGCTTTCTGTTCATAGGCATCGACGATACGGGCGACCAGCGGATGGCGCACCACATCAACGGATGTAAAGCGAGTGATGCCGATTCCCTTGATGCCTTCCAAGGTCTCGACGGCTTCCCTTAGCCCAGATGATACCCCGTTGGGCAGATCAATCTGACTGAGGTCACCTGTAACAGCCATGCGTGTGCCTTCACCCATGCGGGTCAGGAACATCTTCATCTGAGCTGGGGTCGTGTTCTGGGCTTCATCCAGAATGACGAAAGAGTGGGCGAGCGTTCTGCCGCGCATGAAAGCCAGCGGTGCAACTTCGATCTCGCCGGTTCCCATTCTGCGCACGACCTGATCCCCAGGCATCATGTCATTCAGGGCATCGTAAAGCGGGCGCAGATAAGGGTCGATCTTTTCCCGCATGTCGCCGGGCAGGAAGCCCAGACGCTCGCCTGCTTCAACAGCTGGGCGGGAAAGAATGATCCGGTCCACCTGTCCGGCAAGAAGCATGGCAACGCCCTGAGCAACAGCCAGATAGGTTTTGCCGGTGCCAGCTGGGCCGATTCCAAAAACCAGATCAGTGCGGGCCAGCATTTCCATGTAAGCGGCCTGCCCATGAGAGCGGGGAGCAATCACACCGCGTTTGGTGCGTATGGCCGGGAGATCTGTCAAAGGCGCAGAAGCAGGAGCCGCTTGGAAATTCTGAGGAGCAGGTCTGTGCTGACCGGCCTCTCGACGAGGGGGCTGCTGCTTGGAAGGAGGTGCTGGAGGAACAGCAGCGCGTTGGCGTTCGTGATGCCGTGTAGGAAGCGCAGTCATCCGGATCACACCATCAACCTGCGAGCTGTCGATGGTGCCGCCCTGTTCGAGCTGATTGTACAGCGCAACGATAGCCGCCTGAGCGCGGCCTACAGCATCCGTTTCGCCTGAAATGGCGATTTTGTTGCCGCGGCATGAAAGCCTGACATTGAACCCCTCCTCAAGCTGGACGAGGTGCCTGTCATGATCTCCCAGAAGTCTCTGAAGGAGAATATTGTCATTGAAGCGCAATGCGACGGTGCGATTGCCTTCGGTACCACCAGGGGCGGCGACGGAGCGCGTCGGGGGTGTTGTCAGCAAGCGGAGGCTGTCTCCCGGATGAGGGTTCCACCAAGTGAGTTAGTCATGCGAGTGGTGATGGCGACCTTGGCGATGGTGCCAATCAAATGGTCCGGCCCTTCGAAATGAACGGGCTGGAGATACGGAGACCGGCCGGAGAGCTGTCCTGGCTTGCGGCCTTTCCCCGTAATGAGAATATCCTGAACCGTGCCGACCATGTCTGCATTGAACGCATCCTGCTGTTCACGCAGAAGAGCCTGAAGCTCTGCCAGGCGACGGGTCTTCACGTCTTCGGCCACCTGAAAAGGCTGGCCAGCGGCTGGGGTGCCGGGACGGGGGGAATATGTGAAGCTGTAGGCCATGGCGAAGCCGATATCGCGGACAAGCTGCATTGTCGCTTCAAAGTCTTCTTCTGTCTCACCGGGATGCCCCACGATGAAATCAGAAGAAAGTGCCAGGTCCGGACGGGCTTCCCTCAGGCGACGGACACTCTCGCGATATTCATCCGCCGTGTGGCCACGGTTCATGGCTTTCAGGATACGGTCCGAACCACTTTGAACCGGCAGATGGAGGAAAGGCATCAGGGCGCGGTTGTCACGGTGCGCGTCAATCAGGCTTTGGTCCACATCGCGCGGGTGTGAGGTCATATACCGGATGCGGTCCAGCCCATCGAGTTGACCCAGTTCGGCAGCTAGCTCTGCCAGAGTAGCGCTCCCGCCTTGGCCGTCATCACCATGATAGGCATTGACGTTTTGGCCCAGCAGGGTGATTTCGCGCACGCCCGCAGCAACCATACGTCGGGCTTCTGCCATGACCGATGCAACGGGGCGGCTGGTTTCCGCGCCTCGCGTGTAAGGAACGACGCAGAAGGAGCAAAATTTGTCGCAGCCTTCCTGAATGGTCAGAAAGGCAGTGAGATTGCCTGAGGATTGCGGCGCAGCCTCGGCGGGCAGGAAGTCAAACTTCTGTTCCGCTGGGAAGTCTGTTTCAATGACTGCGCCACCGGCGCGTGCGGCCCGAGCCACCATTTCTGGAAGGCGATGGTACGTCTGAGGCCCAAGCACCAGATCGACGTACGGCGCACGGCGAAGGATTTCTTCCCCTTCGGCCTGCGCCACGCATCCGGCGACAGCAATGATGCTGCGATCCTGACCATTCTCAATTCGTTCATCACGGATTTTGCGCAGACGCCCGAGTTCGGAGAAAACCTTCTCCGTTGCGCGCTCACGGATATGACAGGTGTTGAGAATCACCATGTCAGCAGCCTCAGGCGTGTCGACAGGGCCATATCCCAGCGGGCGAAGAACATCCGCCATGCGTGCGCTGTCATAGACATTCATCTGACAGCCCCACGTAATAACATGCAGGCCATGACGGGCACGTTCAGCAGGGGCGGGCACGGAAGCGGAAGTCTCGGTGGTCACGGTTTCAATCCGGGGCTGGCAATATCAGGCACACACATCAGGGCTGGAGGCTGCGGGGTCAAGCCCGCCCGGACAGAGGAAAGGTCAAACATGAGACTGGACCGACATGTCAGACTGGCCTGAAGCGGCATCACCATCTCCGGATGGACGCTGAATTGCTCCCATCGATGGAACTGAAAGTGACGCGGGGCCAGCCTGCAAGTCAAGACAAACCTTGGTTTGATCCAAAGATAATGAGGTTTAGTTCTGGTCGTCAGGAACAAGTCCTTGCCGGAGCTTTGCCGCGCCCTCGCTGACGGCCTTGAAGGTGGCATTCGCCAGCTCTTTCCGGGAGCGGAAATTTTCTGGGTCCAAGGGGGGATGCAGCAGAATTGTCGCACGCATCGAGCGCCACTGGCAGAAGGACCACAGATGAGGCGTCAGATCCATGTCTCCGTACCAGGAAAAGACGGATCGACGGCTACGGCCAACAGGTAACCCTTCCAAGCGATCATAAACAATGGACACTGGCTGAACGAGTGTTGAAGGGGGTTTCGGCATGCCAACCTGATCCAGCCGTCCCGGCTTCGCGACAGCAAAGAACGAGGAAAGAAAAGGCAGAACGCGGGAGCCGTCAGTAGATGTCCCTTCAGGAAACAGGACGATGTCGTCTCCGTCCCAGAGGCGTTCGGTCATTTCCTGCAGTTCTTTGCCGGTATTCTGGCGATTGCGACTGACGAAAATTGTCCTGCCCAGCCGGGAGATGGTTCCGATCAACGGCCAGGATCCCACTTCACCCTTTGCGACAAAGACCGTGTGAAGTGCGCCACCGACAACAGGAATATCCAGCCATGAGCAATGGTTCGCGACATAGATGATGGGGCGCTCGCCCCGTTGCACATCCTTGGCGTTAAGGATTTTTCCGGCTCTCGTTCCCACAATGCGAACCTGCAAGCCAAGAATGCGGCAGATCATGCGCCAGAATATCCGGGGCACTCGAACCTTGCCGGAGCCTGGAAGACGGATGAGTACAAACTGGATGGCAGAAACCCAGAATGCCCAGATCAGCACGGCCGCAAGCCTCGTCACGCAAGCGGTGCGACTGAAAGCAGAGAACTGGGTCGTTGCCTGTTCGTCTGGAAAATTGACACTTTCGTCAATGATCGGTCGGTTATGGCGACGGCGGCCGAGTGGTGGCTGAGCATCAGGATGGGGCATGGGTGCTGAGTGATAAGGATTTCAGGCGGCGGAGACAATCTCGTTTGTCTTACGAACGTTGTATGCGTGTCTCAAATGGTCTTTCTGTCATGGACTTGACAGTGCGTCGTGGGGTACTGCCACAAGGGTATGCGGCCACATCCGATCGGTTCGCTTTTCGTGGTTCGACCTTCTGGGGTCGATCATTTCTCAAAACGGATTATCAGGACCTCCGGTGAAGTCACGCGGTCGCTCATCTGCTGTTTCTCTCTCTCTTGCCATTGGGGCAATGGCGGCCTGCTGTCATCCGTCCGGAGCCAGGGCAGATACGCCTGTTGCCGGGGAGGCGACAGAACAGACCGTCTCTTACAAGGTCACGATTCAGCCGACCAAAAACGCTGACCTTGATGCCGCTATAAACGCATCCTCCCAGTTGCAATCCCTTCAGAGTACGCATGCCGTTGGACCCTATGCGCTCGCTGGTCGTATCAGGTCAGATTATGACCGCGTGGACACGGCACTGCAATCTCAGGGGTATTATGCCGGGACGGTTACAATTCTTATCAAGGCGGGAGCGCGGGAATTAGACGGGCGTGATCCGGCCGTACCGGACGTGCTGAACACTCTTCCCAAAGACGCCAAAGTCACCATCACGATTTCCGTCAGCAAGGGGAACCAGTTCCGCCTTGGAAAAATTATCCTGACGACACCGCCACCGAAAGCAAAGCCTCAACCGGACGTTTCCGGCGCTCCGAAAACAGAGCCGTCCCCCAAAGGAAGTGCAGCGCCGGTCTCGAGTAAAGCTCAGACTGCCGACAAAATGGGAGCGGTTGATACCTCCGGGCAGGCTGCGGGGCAGGGAGTGCCGGTTGAGCTTACGTCTGACGAACAGAAGGCCTTTAAGCTTAAGGCGGGTCAACCTGCGATTGCTTCGGACGTTCTGGCTGCGCAAGGCAACCTGCTGACCCAGTTGCAGGAAGAGGGTTACGCCGTCGCGGATGTTTCTACGCCGCTGGCCTATCTCCAGCCGCATGATGAAACCCTTGATATCGTTTTCCGTGTGGGGAAAGGGCCGAAGGTTGTCATCGGTCCGATCGGGATGGACGATCTGAAGCGCGTGCATCAGTCCTTTTTGCGGCGGCGTCTGACGATCCAGGAAGGGCAACTGTACCAGCCCTCCAAGATTGAAGCCGCTCGGCAGGACCTTGCTGCGGTCGGCGTTTTTTCCTCGGTTCAGGTGCATAATGCGCCGCCCATCATCACACTTCCCGCAGGTCAGACGCTCATGCCGGGCGTTCTTCAGGCCATGCCGGTCAATTTCAGCTTCAAGGAAGCAAAAAGGCGCACTGTTGCGGTGCAGGCTGGCTATTCGACGGATCTCGGTGGGCGTGCCGGTGCAACCTGGACGCATCATAACCTGCTTGGAAATGCCGAGCAGCTAAAGCTCACGGCTCTTATTACAGGCCTCGGTGGTTCGGCACAGCAGGGGCTGGGCTATGACGTTTATGCGGACTTCAGCAAACCGGACTTCCTGCATAAGAACCAGAATCTGAGTCTCCGTGTCGAAGCTATCCGTCAGCTTCTCTATTCCTATCATCAGACCGCCTTCATCCTGCGTGGAGGTATTGGACGTCGTCTCGGCAAGTTCTGGTATGTGTCCGGCGGCCTGATGGGCATGCAGGAGCAGATCCAGCAGTTCGGAGACACGCGGAGTTACTTCATCGTATCGGCGCCTCTCAGTGCGGCCTACGATAGCACTCAGTTGGCGAACCCGATCGATCCGGCCACACATGGTGTTCGGGCCTCTCTGTCTGCCACACCTTCTGTGTCGCTAGAGAACGGAACATCGTTCTTCACACTACTGTCCGCGCAGGTCTCTACCTATTTCGATCTGGCCAAGATCGGCCTGACGAAGCCGGGCAAGAGCGTTATCGCAGTTCGTGGAACTATTGGGTCTGTGCAGGGCGCTTCGACGTATCAGATCCCGCCAGATCAACGGCTCTATGCGGGTGGACCGGCTACAGTGCGTGGTTTCCGATATCAGGGTGTAGGCCCGCAATATGGTCGCACCAAGTACGCCATCGGCGGCACGTCTCTGGATGCCGGGACAGTTGAGTTCAGGCAGAGACTGCCCATGAACCTCGGTCTGGCAGGGTTCGTGGACGCCGGACAGGTCGGCACAGGTTCCCGCCCCGGACAGGGAACACTTCGCGTGGGTTATGGTGGAGGGGTGCGATATTTCACTCCTATTGGGCCAATTCGTGTCGATGTCGCGCTGCCGATGAACAGACCGGCCTACGGCGACAAATGGGAACTGTATATTGGTCTTGGAGAGACATTCTGATGCGCGCCCGCAGGATTATTCTCTGGATCGTCTCTCTCGTCATTGGCGTTCCGCTCGGGCTGGTTGTTCTGGCGCTGGTTGTCGTTCTTGTCGGGATCAATATCGGTCCGGGCCAACGCCTGATTGAACAGAAGGTCAGTCCACTCACAGGTGGAATGGTGCAGATCTCCGGTCTGTCCGGTGCGCTTCCGCAGCATCTGAAGCTTGCGCGGCTTGCAGTGAAGGACAGCAAGGGCGTCTGGCTCGAACTGGATAACTTTGAACTTCGCTGGTCGCCCCTGTCCCTTGTGGGCATGGATGCACACGTCAAGGTTTTGAGCGCTGAGCGCCTCGCTCTTCTGCGCAAACCGATTTCTGACACAACGGCAGAGACGACTGAAACCCAAGCCAGTTCCAGCCCATCAAAGCTGAATATCCAGGTTGATCTGGATGCTCTGAAAGTCAGTCGGATCGAAATTGGTCCTGATTTCACGGGCAAGGCAACGCTGTTCAGCCTGAACGGTCACGCTCATATTGCGTCTATCGCGCCATTCCTGAATGGCGTGACGATGCAGACACTGCCCAAGATGGACATTGCCCTGCAACTGGCCCGTCTGGATGCGGCCGGGGGACTTACGCTTTCAGCCCAGACGCCGAAAGATCGTTTGGCTCTCGCCGTTACCTTCAAGGAAGGTGTCAACGGCTTTGCAACCACACTCGGACAGCTTCCGCAGCTTGATCCTGTGGACATGCATCTGAACCTTGCAGGCCCCCGCACGGCAGCGGTCCTTGATTTCGGCCTGAGTGCTGGACCGATTACGGCATCTTCAACAGGGCAGATCAATCTCTACACGAACGTCGCGAACCTTCACGTCAAGGCCAATGCCCCCGCGATGACATTGAAGCCTGGCATTGGCTGGAATGCGATTGCCCTGAACACGGATCTGCACGGTCCGCTCAAGGCACCTGCCGGACAGGGGCTGCTGGATATTGATGCTCTGACTGCGGGTGGCGCATCCATCGGCCATCTGCACGCGACATTTGATGGCACTGAAGCCGCAAAGCCAGAAGAGACCGTTGCACATCTGCAAGCTGCTCTGGATGGTCTGCGGATTCCAGGAAGCCAGCCAACGCTTCTGGCTTCGGCGCCTCTGACACTGGATGTGACGGCTCATCCTCTGGCAGCGACCCTTCCGGTTGTCGCCAAGGTTGACCATCCTTTGATGCACGTCGCAGCCAATGTTGATGTGAAGCCAGCGGCCAAGGGTCATGTGACACTGGCGCTGCCGGATCTGCATCCTCTGGCCGCCATCGGAAGTACGGATCTGAGTGGTAGCGCGGCCCTTGCTGCTGATTTTGCCATGCCAGTGACCGATCATGATGATCTGACACTTGAGAGCTCAGGCACGATCTCTGTTACGGGTGGTCAGCCACAGGCTCTCCATCTGATTGGCAAGGATGGTCATCTGGCGCTTCAGCTCAGCAAGTCACCCGCCAATGTTCTGACGGTGAAGAGTTTTGGTCTGGACGGTCAGGCGCTTCATTTACTGGTGTCTGCGGTTGTTGATCTGGCGCATGGCAACACGATGCAAACCAAAGCAACGGTTGCTCTTCCTGATCTGCGGCAGGCCAGCCCAGCGCTTCTGGGCAACATGACCCTGACGGCAACGGCCGATGGTCCTACCGATGATCTGGCTGTCAAAGCAGGGCTTGAGGGTGAGTTCGGCACCAAGGATGTCGCCAAGGGCCCAGTCGCGCTGGATGCAGATTTTCAGCATTTGCCCGGCCGGCCGCAAGGTACCCTGACTGCACATGGAACACTGGATCATGCTCCGCTGGCGCTGGATACGGCTGTTCAGAAAACGGATGACGGTGCTTTCCATCTCGATTTGAACAAATTGAGCTGGAACAGCCTGACGGGGCAGGGGAAACTCCGCCTCCCGAATGGCGCGAAAGTGCCGCTGGGTGATCTGGACGTCAGCATCAAAAATCTTTCGGATTTCCAGCGACTGATCGGGCAGGCCATCAAAGGTCACCTGGCGCTGGCCATCCATACGACTGAACCGCAGGGCGCGCCACCGCAGGTCAGGCTGGGGCTGGACGGTGCACTCACCATGGCTCAGGCCAGTGTGCAGGCTCTCAATCTAAAAGGAACGATTTCCAACCCGATTGACGATCCCGCTCCAGATTTGACGCTGGATTTAACGGGTGTCCGCTCTCAGGATATTACCGGCAAGGCTCATGCCACAGTCAAAGGTCCTCAGTCCGCCATGGCAGTGACCCTGAATGGCGCCTTTCAGAACGTCATGGGTTCTCCGGCCAACGTGGATGCGGCGGTTCTGCTCAACTTGCCCAAAAAGACGGTGCGTGTGGACCGTCTGACGGCAATGGCCAAGGAAGAGTATATCCGGCTGGGTGGCCCTGCGAATGTCTCTTTTGGAGATATCATGGGGGTCGATCATCTGCGGGCGACACTGGCTCCGCAGGGTGTTGCGCCTGCAACGATTGATATTGCCGGGTCCATCAAACCTCGCCTGGCTCTGACAGCGACAGTTGACCGCCTGACTCCCGCCATAGCCAAGCCATTTGCCCCCGAACTTGCTGCCAGTGGTGTCATTTCTGCGAAGGCCAATCTGGCGGGAACGATTGACGCTCCTACCGGGACTGTCGCGCTGACGGCGCATGGCTTGAAAATGCAGACAGGCCCCGCAGCATCACTGCCCGCAGCTGAAGTTCTGGCCAATATCGGTCTGGCCGGAAAGACGGCCAAAGTTGATGTGACGCTTGGAGCAGGGCCGAAAGTTGCCTTGGCTGTCCGAGGGACGGCGCCTCTTTCCAAGGAGGGAGCGATTGCACTGGCCACAACAGGTCATGTCGATCTTTCCGTTGCCAATGGCGTGCTCGGTGCGAGTGGAATGGCGACGAAAGGGCAGGTTGGCATCAATCTGAACGTCGCCGGAACGGCCAGCCAGCCACGGGCGACGGGGCGTGTAGAGCTCCAGAACGTTTCATTTGACCACTATGCACAGGGCGTTCGTCTGACGGACATCAATGGTGCCGTTGTCGCTTCGGGCGATAGCCTCACGCTGGAGCATATTCTGGCTCACGCTGGGCCGGGAACGATCGCACTTGATGGAACGGTTGGCATTTTCCGTCCTGGTCTGCCGGTGGACATCAAGGTTATTTCCGACAAGGCCCGCCCTGTCTCAAGTGACCTTGTAACAGCCGTCATCAACACGGACCTGCACATCCACGGTCAGGCCACGACACGCGTCGATGTGGATGGGAAAATTGTCCTGCCAAGCGTGACGGTCAATATTCCGAACTCGATGCCAGCATCGGTCGCGCAGCTTGACGTGGTCCGGCCGGGTCAGAAAGCGCCTGACAATACCAGCAGCCTCATCATCGGGCTGGGGATTGATGTAATTTCGCCGGGACAGTTTGTGGTCCAGGGGCATGGCCTGGATGCGGAAATGCAGGGCCGCTTGCATGTTCGCGGCACGAGTAGCGCCCCGTCCATTACAGGCGGTTTCGATCTCAAGCGGGGCAACTTCAATCTGGCCGGAATTAATCTGAACTTCACGCATGGTCGCGTCGCGTTCAACGGAACAGGCGTTAACCACAAGCTTGACCCGACACTGGATTTCCGCGCGGACCGTAACGCCAAGGGAACGCTCGCGAGCCTTCTTGTCACGGGTTATGCCAGCGCGCCGAAGATCGATTTCTCGTCTGTGCCAACTCAGCCTCGTGATGAAGTCATGGCCATTCTGCTGTTCGGAACGGATGCCCATTCACTTTCCACAACGCAGCTTGCAGAGCTTGCTGCCGCCGTCGCACAGCTTGCCGGCGGGTCATCATTCGATCCACTTGGAAAGGTGCGGAATGCCCTTGGACTGGACCGACTGGCTGTCGGTGGCGGTGGTGGCGTTGATAACGGTGGGACCAGCGTGGAAGCGGGCAAGTACGTTATGAAGGGCGTGTATGTCGGCGCAAAACAGGCCACCTCTGGCTCCGGTACGCAGGCTCAGGTCCAGATTGATCTGACCAAGCGGCTGAAGCTCAATACGACAGTCGGAACGGGCGGTCAGGTGACAGGCTTTACCACGCCAGAGAACGATCCCGGCTCAAGTGTGGGTCTGTCTTACGGATTTGATTACTGAGCCTGAACGGCGTCTTCCAGAAGGGCCTTCACGCGGGTCACGACGTCCGACCATTCCCGGAAACGGGTCTGGCGGACGATCCGCATCTGTGGATACCAAGGACTGTCTTCGCGCTCGTGGAGCCAACGCCAGCAATTGTTGAAACGGTCCATCATGATGACCGGTTTACCTAACGCCCCAGCCAGGTGAACCATGGATGTATCCACGGAGATAATCAGATCAAGGCAGGACACCAGAGCGGCTGTGTCGTCCATGTCCAGACACTGGGGCATGAAGTCCACCAGCGGGGCTGGGAAATCCAGGCATTGAAGCGCAGCGTCATCTTTCTGCAGGGAGTAGAACGTAACGCCTTCTACATTCGCGAGCGGTGCCAGCGCCGCAAGAGGCATTGACCGCTGACGGTCCACCATCTGCGCACCAGTGTTTTCCGGGCGTGCGCCGCCGGCCCAGACCAGACCAACACGGAGGTTACGATCAGCTTTCAGGGATTTCTTCCACTGAGACGCCTTGCCAGGGTCAGCCGTCAGATAAGGAACGGGAGCGCCCATGGCGTCAGGTGTGGCCGAGAATGCGCGGGGAAGACTGATGAAGGGGCAGTGATAGTCAAAAGCAGGGGCCTCGCCGCCATGCTGAACAATGGCTACCCCTTCAACGCGACGGCAGAGATCTGCCAGTGTTGAAGATCCCCAGATGTGTACCACTGCGCCTGTTCGTGCCAGCGCAGGGATGTACCGAAGATACATCAATGTATCACCCAGTCCTTCCTCCTGCGTGACGAGCACGCGCTTGCCCTGAAGATTGAGAGTCGGGGAAATATTGGGCAGCAGGGTGTCTTTGGGCAGGTTGGTGTGCCCGGGGACGCCAAAGCGCCATTCATGTTCTGTCCATCCTTGCGCCATTCGACCGCTCTTGAGCATGGCAATGGAATGGTTCAGTCGCAGGGCTGGTTCGTATGGAGCGAGCGGAATGGTCTCTCGATAGACGTTAGCTGACTCTTCCAGCCTGCCGATATTGTTAAAGATCGCAGCTGTATTGCAACCGATCTTCCAATCTTCCGGATGCTGGCGGCGCAGGTCATCCATAATGGACAACGCTTCGTCAAACCGGCCCTGTTCCGTTAGGTTCATGACGAGAAGGTTAAGGGTATTTTTATCGTTAGGGCGTCTTTGCAGGCTCTCGCGGAAGGCGACATCGGCTTCATCGAAGCGCCCCATATGCATCAGAATGGTGCCGTAGGCATCCAGAAGACGTGTGTCTTGCGGGGAGAGGCGACGGCATTCCTTGATAAGCAGGAGCAGATCAGCCCGGCGCCGAAGGGAAGCTGCTTCTTCAACGAGGGCAGTGATGGCATGGCCGCCGAAAGGCTTACTCGCTGCTTCAAGTTCTATTGCAGCCTGCGCGTACTGAGCGGAACGGAAAAAGGCACGCCCCTTCGCCAGATGAACGGCGTCACTCAGGGGGAGTGGCCCCAGAATGTCCAGTGCCTGTTTCGGATTGCCTGCCTGTATGGCGTTTTCAGCGCGGGTGAGGGCCTCACCGTCTGTCGTAGAAGTACTTTGGCTAGCCGTCACAGTGTTATCCTGAAACAGGTTCAGCCATCTCCCGAAGTGCTTTCAGAATGGCTGCAAGCGAATAAGGCTTGGAGATAAAGCGGGCCAGAGCCGGATTGTCAGAGGCTTCATCCCGCCGAAGGTCTCCATGACCACTAATGTAAATCACGGGGAGATCAGGCCATTTTTCTCTGGCCTGATGGCTGAGGCTCATGCCGTCGCCATCAGGAAGAGACATATCTGCCACGAGAGCATCAAGGCTGCTTTCAGCGGAAATACAGGCAATGGCTTCCGCGCAGTTACTGGCTTCCCTCACTGTAATCCCACTGTCTTGCAGAAATTCCACAAGACAGGTCCGGATCAGAAAATCATCTTCAATGATGAGAACAGTGAGGGAAGATGTCATAAATTACGAGGACCAGTTCTTTTCAAAGTCACCATACAACGTCAGACCGCCATCAACAAAGAGGGTTTGACCCGTGATGTAGGTGCTGTCTTCGGCGGCCAGGAATGTGACGGCATCCGCGATCTCACGTCCTTCACCCGGGCGCTTCATCGGAATGTGGTCAGCAACGTTTTTGTACTGCTCTGGGTCGTTGATCCAGGACATGTTGATCGGCGTCACGATTGCACCTGGTGCGACTGCATTCACGCGGATGCCACGGCTTGCATATTCCAGAGCCAGCGTGCGGACGATATTGCCCACGGCGCCCTTGGACGCGGAATAACCGAGATAATGAGGCTTCGGAATGATCTGGTGCACGGAGGAGTTCACGATGATCGCGCCCTGAATGCCGTTTTCGAGCCAGTACTTGATGGCCTCGCGGCAGGGCAGCATCACGCCCGTCACATTGACGGCCATCACGCCTTCAAAGTCTTCCAGCTTGATGTCTTCAGACGGGGAAGGGATCTGATAGCCTGCATTGCAAACCAGCACATCCAGTCCACCCATGGCCTCAATGCTTTCGCGCATCAGGCGTCGGACGTCTTCTTCCTTGGAGATGTCACCCGTGGCGATCGGGTGTTCACCGCCAGAAACCTTCGGAAGCTTGTCGCGGACAGCAATCAGCTTGTCTTCCTTGCGGCCATTCAGCGCAACCTGAGCGCCTTCTTCTGCAAAGCGTAAGGCTGTTGCCTCACCAATACCTTGGGACGCACCCGTAACGAGTACTTTCTTGCCGGCGAAACGATTGCTGTAAGGGGCGGGCATAGGTCCTCACCTCTCCTTGAACGTCAGTGATTTTAAAATGGGATAGGGCATCCAGGAGCGGCCTTCCGTGTCGCCAACGCGGAAACGGCCTGAAGGATGCTTTTCAAACTGTGATGTTTTCGTAATTACACGAAAACATCACAGAATTCTGGAAGGCTCAGGCGGCCTTCATGGTCTTGGTCAGGCTCTCGAGGACCGTTGCGGGGTCCGTATTTTCGAGAACGGCAACTTCCGCAACAAAGCGCTCCTGTGCAGCTTCGAAAAGCTTACGCTCGGAGAAACTGCCATCAAGGCTGTCGACGTTACGACGCAAGTCACGAAGAACTTCCGCAATCTGGATCAGATCACCGGAGTTGATCTTTTCCTGATAGGCGACAGCGCGACGGGCCCACATGCCTTTGCTGACATGCGGCTTGCCCTTGATGACCGTCATCGCCTTGTCCACGATATCCCGCGTCACGATCTTGCGGAGACCAGCCTTACGGGCCTTCGCAAGCGGAATGCGGAGCATCATCTGATTGCCGGGGAACGAGATCTGGATCATCTCGATCATGGTATCGGCCACTTCGACCATACCAATCTTTTCCACGCGGCCTACGCCATGTGCGGCATAGACGATGGAGTCACCTTCGCTGAACGGGTCAGTGCCGTGTTCAGGGTCGGTTTGACGGGCGGTGTACTTGGCTGCGGCACGAGCCATTTCGTCGGTCATGCCGCCCTTCGGGGGGGTCTTGAAGGTGTTCATAGCCACGGATGATACCAGAAAAACCCCCTCCTGTCCTGCACTATCATGTCTAATCAGGGCTGAACGCCGTGCTTGGACTGAATGATGCCTGGAGCAGGCTCGCCAATCGGCTGAAGCAGGTCACGCTCGATTGTCCGCGCCATCGTGTGCATCGGGAGGGCATGAACGCTGGCAATAAACGGCTCCTGCAGGTCACGGCCACTGCGATCCAGCATCTGGAACAGAAGCCCGATGACACTGGAACCAAGTGGCGTAATCCACCCCAGGGTCTGCACGGCAGAAAGCGGCAGAATGATGCAGAAAAGATGCGTCGCGATTTCGGGAATGACCGAATACTGCACCGGAAGCGGCGTATTGCGGATACGCTCAAGACCGCCCTGCGCATTGGCGATATCAGACAGGATGCGGTCCACGGTGCCATGGACGGCGCCGTCGATATTCTTGAGAGCCACTTCCTGCTGCACACCCAGGCCAATTTCGTAAAGCAGGGCATTGGCCGTGTTGGAGCAGGCGAAGACTTTTTCACGGATATCGGACGGAAGGAGGCGATCTACTTCCTCGCCCGTCTTGTCGCCACGCAGTGCTGCGCGCAGGACATGCGGGTAGGCTGCCATCAATCTGGCCAGGTCAGGCCGACCGCCGAGCAGGGATGCAGCCTCACGGCCAAACGACCGGCAGTTGTTCGTGATGGAGCCCCAGAGGGTTCGTCCTTCCCACCACCGGGCATAGGCCGCGTTGTTGCGCATGCCCAGGAAAATGGCCAGTGCAGAGCCCATGAGAGAAATTGGCAGCGCTGGCTGGTCCATCCACTCCTGATGGTAGATCTGGAAGAGAATGACGACCACGAGGTCCCAGAGCGCCAGAATCAGAAGAGGTGGCAAGGACTCTCTGAAAAGAATGGCTAGCCCGTGTTGGCGATTGACGATCAAGCCTGTGCTCCTTGCCTGAAAACGGTATGGCCGGTGAAACTAACCGTGAAAAGTGTGACCGGCCAACACCAAAAGATGTCCACTCTCTTGCACTCTTTTGCCACTCGAACCGGAAAAGAAACCTTTCGAGCGTCAAGTGTCAGGGCAGGAGAAGAGTGTAAAGCGTAACGCGGCTCTTGCGTCCCGTTTCCCTCATGAGACACTTTGTACACATATATCAGGGAGCCAGTTCAGATGGATGTCATCGCCGCGATTGCCTTTGAGGCCGGAAAGCCTCTTGAAATTGACACCGTGCAGCTTGAAGGCCCGAAAACGGGTGAAGTTCTGGTTGAGATCAAGGCGACTGGTCTGTGTCACACGGACAAGTACACGCTTTCCGGGCAGGACCCTGAAGGCCTCTTTCCGGCCATTCTCGGGCATGAGGGCGCGGGCATCGTTCGGGAAGTGGGGCCAGGCGTCAAACATCTGAAGCCGGGCGACCACGTCATACCGCTTTACACGCCGGAATGCCGTGAGTGCCCGTCTTGCCTGTCTCGCAAGACCAATCTGTGTACGTCCATCCGCTCCACGCAGGGCAAGGGCGTCATGCCGGATGGGACATCCCGGTTTTCATACAAGGGCCAGCCAATCCATCACTATATGGGTTGTTCGACCTTCGCGAATTTTACGGTTCTTCCGGAAATTTCCCTTGCGAAAATCCGTCCTGACGCGCCGTTCGACAAGGTCTGCTACATCGGTTGCGGTGTCACGACGGGCCTCGGGGCAGTCATGTTCACTGCCAAGGTGGAGCCGGGATCGACTGTCGCCGTGTTTGGGCTTGGCGGGATTGGCCTGAATGTCATCCAGGGCGCCAAGATGGTCGGGGCGACACGTATCATCGGTATTGACGTCAATCCGGCCCGGGAGCAGATGGCCCGCGAGTTCGGCATGACGGACTTCGTTAACCCCAAGGGTCTGGGCCCGAACGGTGATCTGGTGGGACATCTGGTTGAGATGACCGGCGGCGGCGCAGACTACACGTTCGAATGTGTGGGGAATGTCACCCTCATGCGGCAAGCTCTAGAAAGTGCTCATCGTGGCTGGGGTGTGTCTTGCGTGATCGGCGTGGCCGGGGCAGGGCAGGAAATCAGCACGCGCCCATTCCAGCTTGTGACGGGTCGCCGCTGGATCGGTTCAGCCTTCGGTGGGGCGAGGGGCCGCACGGATGTTCCCAAGATTGTGGACTGGTACATGGAGGGACGGATCGACATTGATTCCCTCATCACCCACAAACTCAAGCTCTCCGAAATCAATCACGGTTTTGACCTCATGACACGCGGCGAGAGCATCCGCAGCGTCGTGGAGTATTGAGCATGACTGATGTTGAGACGCTGGGGCAGCATGCCTGTTGTGGCGGGTCTGTCCGTTTTCTAAGGCATCAGTCGGCTGAGCTAGGCGTACCCGCAACTTTTGGGATTTTTCTACCCAAAGAGTCTCTGGCAGGAGAAAAGGTTCCGGTTATTCATGTTTTGGGCGGTCTGACCTGTACGCACGAGACTTTTCTCATCAAGTCCAATGCCGTGCGTTTCGCTGCGGAACACGGCATTGCGCTTGTGGCGCCTGATACGTCTCCGCGGAACACCGGAACAGCCGGGGAGGATGATGAGTATGATCTGGGAACCGGGGCTGGGTTCTACGTGGATGCGACGCATGCGCCATGGAGTGCCCATTACCGGATGGAGAGCTATATCCGGAAGGAGCTTCCCGCTCTGACCGAAAGCCTTTTTTCGCTGGATGGAAATCGACGCGGAATCATGGGCCATTCCATGGGCGGCATGGGGGCTCTTAATCAGGCCCTAAACCATCCGGAATTCTGGAAAACAGTCTCGGCCCTTGCGCCCATCTGTCATCCCAGCGTTATTCCCTGGGGGCGAAAAGCCTTTGATGCCTATTTCGGCGGAGACCCTGCGAAGTGGAAGGAATGTGATCCCACGCTTTTACTGCGGAGCGGGCATAAGCATCCGACGTCAATTCTCGTGGATCAGGGGCTTCAGGATCAGTATCTCGCTGACCTCCGTCCGGACGCCCTTGTTGAAGCCGCAAAAGAATGTGGGCAAGCGCTGGACATGCGTCGACATGACGACAGTGACCATTCCTACTGGTTTATCCAGACCGTCATTGCTGATCATCTGAGCCATCACGCCAAAGGACTGAAGGCATGAGACGTCTTGTAGTTGCCGCCCTGCTTGTTCTGGGGGGCTGCGTGTCGTCGCAGGCTCCTGTTGGGCCAGCCTTGACCCCCGTCACGCATGCGGATTTCAGCCACGATACACTGGCTCTGACCTGGCAGCCCGGCTTTTGTGCAACGGGCGGAGGATGCCTCACAGGGCAACCGCATAACCATCTGATCGGGCTACATGGGCTCTGGGCATCCGAGCCGCATGCCCTGGAAGCGCAGGCGGTGCCTGTGCAGCAGTGGTGGATGAAGGGGTGCGATATTTATGACCATGACGACGCGCCGCCAAAGCTTCAGCCTGCCACGGAGAATGCGCTGGCAAGCGTTGTGCCACACCTCAAGCACCCGCTGCATGTGCATGAATATACCAAGCATGCGCGTTGTTTCGGATATGACGCTGACAAGTTCTTCGTCACGTCCATGATCCTGCGGGATCGTTTTGCGTCTTCAGCCTATGGACAGTGGCTTGCACAGCATAGCGGCTTCCAGGTGAAGAAAGACGATCTGCTGTCGATGTTCGTGCAACTCACTGGTGTTCGGGAGGAAAGAGCGCTTCAGTTTCAGTGTGAGGCTGACCACGAGGGGCGGGTTGTCCTGACGCAGTTCTGGTTCACTCTGGACCCGAAGAAGCTTTCAGTCTTTCCGGGGAATGGTGCTTATCTCTCGTCCCCGCAGGTGCAAGACAATTGCCCGGCAACGTTCATGATGCCGGGTTGGCCGCTGCCAGGAGCAGCGGTGCCCGTTAACGTCAGTCAGTGACCGTATAGCTCTTTGGTGCTGATTTCGGGCTGTGCGGTGTCGCGCAGCCCGTCTGGTGTTACGCCGTGATAAAAACAGCTGCGACGCCCGGTGTGGCAAGCGACGCCAGTCTGATCCACAATCATCAGCACGGCATCCATGTCACAGTCCAGCCGCGCTTCAATAAGATGCTGCTGCTGGCCTGACGTTTCGCCTTTGCGCCAGAGAGACTGTCGGCTCCGGGACCAGTAACATACACGCCCCGTCAAAAGCGTTTCCCGCAGAGCATCCGCATTCATCCACGCAAGCATGAGAATGACGCCTTTCGTGTCCTGCGCGATGGCGGAAATCAGACCATTCGCATCGAACTTCGTCTGGCTGACAATGTCATCGATGATGGCGGGGGCAGGCGGGGTATAGGTCACGAACGCATCTCCAGAGGGAACCAGTCAGGCCACACAACGGAGACCGGTTTGCCCTCAAAAGCAAGGTCTGGCGAAAGCCACGCTTCACGCCGGAGGAGGGCCAGAGCGTGCGATCCATGGCGTGAGCGCAATTCACCGACCTCTTTGTCACCCATCGTGAGAATGCCACCTGTTTCTGGAAATGTCCCGTATTTCACCGTGACTGGCAGGATGCGACGGCGGAGAAGGCCACGATAATGGGTGCGGGCGGTTAACTCCTGCCCCATGTAGCAGCCTTTCTTCCATGACACGCCGTGCAGCAGGTCCAGATTGGCTTCGAGTGCGAGTGTTTTTTCGCTCTCGAAATCGTCCGTGTCTGGAAGGCCAAGAGCGAGGCGTCGGTCCAGCCAGTCATGGCCCTGTGTGGGTTCGACAGGTGATTGGGAGACAATCGCGCGCCATCCGGCATTCTCGCAGCGCGGGTCGGGCGCGGAGCAGAGCGCTTCAGATGGTACCGTGTCAGTGGCGCCAACAATGACATGCAGCTCTGTCAGTTCGATTTTGACATCCGCGCGCAGACGAAAGCGGGACAGCTTTTTGGCCAGCATTTCTGCATGCTCTGATGGACAGTCCATCAGGATGCGGTCGCCATCGGTGAAGAGAAAAAACTCGCTTAGCCATCTGCCCTGCGGCGTCAGAAGGGCACTCCAGACGGCCTTGTCAGGGACAAGTGTCTGAACGTCATTCGTGATCAGCCCTTGCAGGAATGAGGCTCGGTCAGCGCCTGAAAAGGTCAGAACAGAGCGGCGGGAGAGCAGTTCAATCATGGAAGGCACCAGGGCATGCGTGAATGAAAGGCGAGGCAGACATGCAGACGGATGATATGCTGCCATTTGGAGGTGAATGAAAGAGGACTTGTACGATACGGATTAAGATGCCTCTTTGTACAGAGCAAGAATTGACGAAAGTTTATTGGAAGCAGGCAAAAAACCTGCGGGTTCGAGCGTTCGTTCAGTATCGTATGGGTTGCGGCAGATGAATGGGCAGGAGATATTGTCATGTCAAAGCCTGTCAGAAATACCATCAGACTATCCGTAGTTCCGGAGTAACACGCCCTTGTCAGCTGCCGAGATTGTTGATCCGACACGAAGCCCCGCCAGTAGCCGGCAAAGGGTTCTGCAGTTTCTTGGGCCTATTGTTGGTGTGTTGCTGGTCATTGCAGCCATTATTACGATCAGCCTGCACAACTATCGGACCACCCGGCAGGGCGCGATTGCGCTTTCCTCGGATCTGCTGCGCAGTCAGCAGAAGTATGTGACGGAAGAGGTCCGGAATTACCTTTCCCCGGCGTCTGACAGCGCAAGTATTGCTCCGGACATGTTCGGATCACCGCTGACGGATGCGTCACCAGACTCGTTCATGCTCTATGGCCGTTCCATGCTGGCCCATACGCCTCAGGTGGACAGCTTTTATCTGGCCAGTGATCAGGGCCAGTTCTGGATGGTGACACGGCACGGCAAGGACTACGAGCAGACTCATTTTCAGGTCGAAAATGGCCATGAGGTCTATAGACATACGTATGTGGATCAGAATGGCACGTATCTGAGTACGGCTTCGGATCCAGCTGACAAATATGACGTCACGGTGCGCCCGTGGTTTCAAGGAGCCATCAAACGGATTGGACGGGGAGACGGGGCGCTCTACTGGACCAATCCTTACGCGTATTTGGCGGCTCGCGAATTTACCATTACCGCTTCCATCGCGTTCCCGATGAAAGATGGGCATCGCGCAGTCTTTGCCACCAATATCTCCCTGAACCGGCTGACATCTTTTCTCAACGAGCTTCAGGTTGGCCGCAGTGGTCGAGCCGTGATCGTGGATATGAAGGGGCAGATCATCGCCGGGCATAATATGAGCGAAGACGGATCGGAGCCGTCTTTTGATCCCGCTCATATGCAACTCGATCCAAAGACGCAGCCTGTTTTCATTCGGGCCCTGAATACCTTCAAGGTCAAAGGACCTGGACCGGGCCTCGTGACGGCGCGCAACAAGAATTACGTCACCATCGCCGCGACGCTTCCTTTCGTGCACAGGCGCTGGGTCTTGTTGCTGAACGCGCCGGAAAACGATTTCTCGGACTTTGCCATTACGGCGCGTCGTCAGAACCTCTGGTTTTCGGCTCTGGTTGTTGGACTGGCGTCTTTGCTTGCCCTTGGGTTGATCATACAGGGGCGTCGTATCGACCGGCTGCGCAAGCGGATTGAAGTCGGTCGTGAGCAGATGCGGGCAGAAAATGCCTCTCTGTACGAAATTGCCAGTACGCCAGATCTGTTCGAAGCGTCTCACGATGTCCCGATCCTGACGGAAGCTCTGGCGGCGCGAACGGGCTCCCGGCGCGCCAGCCTCTGGCGGCTGCTTCCGGATGGAGAACGCCTGTTGTGCGAAGATGCTTTCGATCCGGTGCGGGATGTCCACAGCACGGGTATCGAGATTACGAAACGCGAGCACAGCAAGCTTTTCGATGCCTTGATGGAAGGGCATTCCCTTTTCATTGAAGATGCGCGTCAGGATGAACGCAGTCAGAATTTCCAGCGCATCATCATGCGGGCCGTTGATGCCAGGTCGCTCGTCTTTCATCCGGTTATGCGTGGGCATCAGGCTGTTGGTGTTATTGTTCTGGAAGATCCAGCCAGAGCAGACGCGATGGAGCATATTGTCGCGATTGTCTCGTCGGTCGTGGCATTGCGGTTTTCTCAGGTTCTGGATCAGGGCACCCAGCAGGCTGGGGCGCGTCCAAGCGTGTCTCATGAGCTAAAAGACACGCGTTACGATGAGGGATTCCTCCTGCCACCGGGTTCGGGTGTTCAGGACGGGGTGGTACCAAGCGGGATTTACCCGCAGGTGCCAGTCATGGTGATTTCCTTTGCTGATCCATACGCAATGGATCGCCACAGCGCCGAACGTGCCATGAAAGTCGTGTCGTCGCTCAGCGAAGACATTCAGCGCATTGCCCGGGAGACGGGGCTGTTCTCTGTTCAGGTGGTGAGTAACCGTCTGGTGCTGGTCGGCGGATGTTCGCAGGAGCCTGATCCTGGCGCGGTGCTGCGTTTGGCAGATGCTGCGGTGTCCATCCGTGAGGCCTGCCTGTCCCTTCTGGCGTCCGTAGATATTGATCCGGTCTTCCGTGTGGGCATTGATGTTGGGCCTGTCATGGCGGCGATGCTGGGCAAGGAGCCGTCCGTCTTTAATCTGTGGGGTGAGGCCATCAATGTGGCTGAGCTTCTGGCTGCCAGTGCGCCTGATGCCGGGACAATTCAGGTTTCGGAACAGGCTTATATCCAGTTGAGGGAGCATTTCCTCTTCAGAGCCAGGGGCATGTTCTATCTGCCGAACAGCGGCGTGACCCGCAGTTTCATTCTGGCGGGGCGGCGATGAAAACCCGTTTCGATCGCATTCCGCGCGTGCAGAACGCTCTGGGTACTTTGGGATATTTTACCCGGACCCAGATGCGGTTTACCCTGATGGTGATCGGTGCTTCCTGGGGCGTCATTCGTGTTGGTCTGTCGCCCACGTCCTGGCGCCGGACTGTGCGGATCGAATTCTGGCATTCCCTTCAGCAGGCTACAGGCGGCGGTCTTCTCAGTGTGTTGGTGACGGCCGCTCTGACGGGGTTCGGGATTGTGGCACAGGCCGTTTACTGGCTGGGTTTTGCCGGGATGGCCCAGATGACGGGCTCGATCCTGTCTACCGTGATGGTGCGGGAGATTGCTCCGGTGCTGGTTGGCGTCATTCTTCTGGGGCGTTCCGGGATGTTGATGCTGACGGAACTGGGAACCCTGACGACGGGTGGTCAGATGCGCGTTCTGACGGGCATGGGGATTGATCCGTTCGTGGCGTTTCTGCTTCCGCGAAGTCTCGCCATGACCATCAGTGGGTTCACGCTGGGCATCATCTTCAGTTTGACGGCATTGCTGGTCGGTTACGCCGTATGCCGTGTTGAAGGCGTCATCACCATGCCGGTCTGGGCGTTTCTGGATCAGGTGGTGAGTAGCATGCACCCGGTCGACTATTTTGCCATTCCGGCCAAATTCATTTTCAGTGGCTTTGCGGTGGGTGTGTGCTCCTGCCTGTCCGGGATGGATGCCACAACCGAAGACGATCTGTCCTCGCTGATGCCAAGAGGATTTGCGCGTGGCATCCTGTCCATCATGACGATTAACGTCGTCCTCAGCGTCTGGCTCGGTTGATATGGCAGACGAAAAAACAGTCCCGCCCGCCGAACTGAACATCCTCGATCCTATTCTGGAGCTGCTGGATGCTCGTCCGCGCTTTGATGGTAGTGGTCTGGCCTCTGTACGCTACAACCTGCGCCTGAACCCGGGGGACTGCGCTCTGATCGAATGTCGGGATATGCAGCAGGCCAGCCTGTTCTCCGATATGTGTGTCGGGCTGGTGGATCTGGAAGACGGTATTGCCCGCTGTATGGGCCTTGAGTGGTCTGATCTGGACGAACGACGTGCTGCTGCACTCCGGGGACGGATTGGTCGAATGGTGGCCAATGGCGGCTGGATTGACCTGTATGGCACCTATATGAACATCCTCTGGCCACAACTGCATCATACTCGGGTGCCCGAGGAACGGTTGATGCAACAGGCCGTGCAGTTGGGAATGCAGTTTGGTCTGCCCGGGTTGCCAGTCGTTTCCCCGGGTAAGCTGTCTCCTCTGGATCGTTGCCGGGCTGACTGCGTGCGTGCGTTTCTGGGGGAGCCCGCGCTTCTTCTGCTGGAAAATCCGATGGGAAGTGCCAACCCTCCGCTCATGAACGCTTTTCTGTCTGCTCTGACGGATGCGCGTGACCGGGGCTGTGCCGTTGTCTGGCTCGCCCCGAATGACAGCGCCTGGGGGGCTTATGAAGCGGATGCGACCATTCGCCTCCGTCTGTATGATGATGGACTGTTTTCGATGCGAGGGTCTTGATGTTTCGCGTACGCCGCCCTGACACTGCCCGCCCGCTTTTCCAGAACCGCTATGCGGATGAATGGGTGGGATTGCTGGTCCTTGTGACCATCGTCCTCTTTGCTGTGGCGGTGGCAGAAGCCGGCTTTCTCAAGCAGTGGCTGACACCCGAGAAAAAGATTCACTTTGTCCTGCCGGAAACCGGCGTGGCCGGGCTGGCTATTGGTGACGACATTGAGATCATGGGCGTACATGCCGGTGAAATTCGCCATCTGGATTTGAACAGCACTGGCCGCATGTATGCCGAGGGCTACATCGAGCCACAGTTTGTGCCCTTCATCCGTCAGGATAGTGCTGCGGTGATCCGGCATCGTTTCGTGGTGGCCGGCGCCAGCTATATCGAACTGGGCCGTGGCCGTGGGGAAGACATGGACTGGGGCTATGCCGTGCTGAACGCGACAGTGGAGGCAAACCCGGCAGACGTGATCACCCAGACGGTTACGGACCTGAGAAACAAACTCGTCCCCGCAATGGATAGCGTTCAGGCCATTACCAAGCAGGTCAATGACATGCTGACGGACATGCGGGCTGGCAAGGGCACGGTTGGCGGGCTTCTTTCAAAGGATGATACCCTGCAGAAAGCCAATCAGGCGCTGGAAAATCTTACAGAAGTTATCGCCCGCCTTCAGCCGATCGAAAAGCAGCTTGGGGGTGTCATGACGAAAGCTGATGGCACGATGGATAATGCCAAGGCGGCCACGGACACCCTTCGCAAGAGCATGCCGCAGGTGCAGGAAACGATTACCCATACCAGCGCCGCAACGGCCCAGCTTCCGGCACTCATCACGCAGGCGGAAGCAAGTGCCAATAGTTTACGCAAGCTGACAGATCAGCTCCGGGGGCTGTGGCTGCTGGGTGGTACAGCGCAGAAAACGCCTAGTCATCGTCTGCCCGCGGAGGCTGTCCGTCCATGAAGCGTATGATTCTGCTGTGTCTTGCCATGGCAAGTTGCTCGTCTGTGACCAAGGGGCCTGATCCGGATCAGGCTTATGAGAACGCAATGGACACAGGGCGGAGCGCTTTCGAGCTTGGACATCCAGACCAGTCCGAAAGTCAGTACCGTGCGGCGATGGACCGTGCCCTTATCCGGGATGATGCCGCCCAGATCCACGATGCGGGCTTCAATCTTGCGACGGCCCTGCTGGAAGAAAACAAGCCTGCCGACGCTTTGACAGCACTCGATCATACCGGAAAAGCTCTTAAGCTGCGTCAGTACAGTCAGACCAGTGATCTGGAGCTTGTCAGAAGTGCGGCGTTGTATCGGCAGCATGACCTGACGGGTTCTGAGGCGTCTGCGCTCGTGGCGCTTCAGTCGCCTGATGTAGGCATTCGTAACCGTGCGGCTTATCTGGCCGGTCTGGGGGCCGCAGATCAAGGTAACGTAACACAGTTGGCCCGCATGGAAGCGTTATTGGCTCCCTCAAAAGAGCCTGCTGCCATGCTGGATCATCAGGATCTGGCGGCCCGTCTGGCACTCTTGAATCGTGCACCAGCACTTGCGCTGGAACAAGCCATGTCCCTGACACAGAAGAGACGGGATGCGCAGGACTATGAGGGAATGCGGCGTGCTCTGCTTGTCGCGGCTCAGGCTGCTGAAGCACAGGGTGACATGAACACCGCTGCCGCTTTACGACAGCAGGAACTCTCAAGCCGAAGCGTGCAGCAGACTGGCCATGTGGAGAAAGCTTCCATTACGGTCTCTGCTGTGAGTGCGCCTGCAGCACCCATTCGCTGATCAAAGGAAAATTTTTTCCGTCATTGCCAGAGCCTCCCCTCTCATTCGATAGTAACGAAATCGGAACGAGAAGGAGAGAAGATGAGGCCTACATCCAGACGAATGGTTCTTGGGTCTGGAGTGGCCTTGCTGGCTCTGGGGCTGACGCACAGAAGTCAGGCGCGGCCTTATCGTCTTCCGTCAGCCGCCGTGATGGCTGCGGATCGGTTGCGCCCTCAATATCATCTGATTGCCCCTTATGGATGGATGAACGATCCCTGCGGCCCGGTCTGGGTCAATGGTCGCTATCACATGTTCTATCAGTGGGGGCCGGATAAAGCTGCGTTTGGAAACATTCACTGGGGCCACGCGACCAGCCCTGATCTTGTTCACTGGCATCACGAACCCGTTGCGATGAGCCCTGTCCCCGGGGGGCCAGATTCCCTCGGAGTTTTCAGTGGTTGCGTTGTGATCGTTGAAGATCAGGCCATCGCTTTTTACACGGGCATTGAGCCATCCGTGCAGTGCACGGCGACATCTGATCTTCAGATGATGCACTGGAAGCAGGACCCTGTGCCCGTTCTTTCTGAGCCCCCGCCGGGACTGCATGTTGATGGATTTCGCGATCCGCTCGTCTGGAAGGATCGCGAGGGATGGCACATGCTGCTGGGCGCCAACGTTCGGCAATCCAAGTTTGGTCCGGGTGGGGTCATTCTGAAATACGATAGTGAGAATCTAAAAGACTGGACCTATCGCACTATTTTCTATGGCCCCACGCATCAGGCTGGCGCTTACGACGATGCCATGGAATGTCCGGACTTTTTTGCGCTCGGTGATACCTGGGTCCTGATCTACTCGCTGGGCAGCACTGTTTATTATGCTTCAGGCGTTTACAGCGAAGGCGCATTTCATCCGCGCATTATTCAGCCTCTTGGATATGGGGCGTTCTATGCCGGACGGACCATGTTGGATGAGCACAGGCGGCGCGTTCTCTGGGGCTGGGTGCCTGAGAAGCCTGAGCGCAGTCATGGGGCCATGGAAGCGGGCTGGAGTGGTGTCATGTCTTTGCCTCGGGTTCTCACGGCTGACGGAGATGTCGCTCTGCGTCTTGCGCCCCATCCCAATCTGACTGCGTTGGAAGGCCCGCATTTCCGCCAGCTCACGCCCTCGTCCTGGGCCGCTCCCGATGGACCGAATGGCCGAATTCGTCTGACCTTTATCGGAACCGAGGCCGGGCGCCTGACATTTGGAGGGGAGGGGCCATTTCTGGAGCTTGATTACGATCCATACCGGCCCGGAAAAGAATTGATGGCCAATGGAGATTCCGCACCCTTGCCATTGGCCGCCCGCAATATGCTGGATATTTTCGTAGATGGTTCGGTCGTGGAAATTTTCACCTCTTCAGGTGTCTGTCTCACGACCCGGGCTTATGGAAAGACGGATGCCGCCTTCAAGCTGTCTTTGGAAGGGACATTCCGTGAGGCCGTTGTCTCTGCCCGCGCGATGAGCCCCATTTCGCCAGATCGCCTGACCAGTAGCCCGGCCTGAACATTCAGGCCGAGGCTCTTGCTTCCACTTCGATCAGGGCCAGACCTTCAGCGACAGAGACAAATTCTGATCCGCCATCGACCCGGCTTTCACCAAAGCGATCCGTGAACAACTTCCGAACAGCCGGAACGAAAGACGTGCCGCCGGTGAGGAAGACATGATCGATATCGTCAATGCCAAGGCCTGTAACGTTCAGGGCATCGTCGATGGCTGCTGCTAGTTTTTCCAGATCGGGTTTGATCCAGCTTTCGAAATCTGCACGCGTGATGGTCTGCTCGATTTTCAGATCCCGGTGGCTGAATTTTAGGACCGTACTGTCGTGCCGTGAGAGATCGCTTTTGGCCTGACCAATCGCCCGGTAGAGGTTCTGGCCTTCCTGATCTTCGATCAGGCGCAGAAGATTTCGCAGCTTCTGCGGATTAGAAGCTGTCTTGGCGACATCTGCAATGCTGCGAAGGGTTTGAGGGGTCCGCATCAGGGACAGGCGATGCCAGCGGCCGAGGCTCGCATACCATTCAATAGGGACGGGAAGAGGCTGCCCACCCATCACCCGATATGTCGTGTCCCGACCAAGTGCGGGTGCGACGACATTGTCGATAATACGGAAGTCGAACTGGTCTCCCGCAATCCCGACACCGGAATGACCCAGCGTGACGGTGCGCGGTGTGCCATGGGGGTCAAAGCGCATGACGGAGAAATCGCTTGTGCCACCGCCGAAGTCTCCTACCAGGACCGTTGCTGGTGCATCCAGTCGCTGCATGAAGCGCCAGCCAGCCCCTTCAGGCTCAAGCACGACGTTTGGCTCGGCGAAACCTGCCTCGACAAAGCTTTCCTTCAGGCGCTTCACACCCAGATCGTCGTCGGCCAGTTCACCAGCAAAGCGCACGGGCCTGCCGATCGTTGTGCTGACCTGCTCTGGTGTAATGCCGGCCTTGTCCATCAGGGAGCGCAGGAACCGGGCGATCAGGTTCTGAAGCGTCATGGTCGAGGCAAAAACACGTGTTTCGCGGAATGAGCCCTGAGCCAGATAGGTCTTCATGGACATGATGAGGCGGCTTTCTGCCGGATCATCCAGATAGGCTTCGATGGCATCAAGCCCGATAGCGTCCTGAAGAACGCGTCGATTGCCCTCCTGATCCATCCAGAGACAGAGCAGGGTGCGGCAGGTTTCGGAAGACGGACTGTCAATGAAGTTGAAGATGGCAGGCTGCGTGTTGCCCTGTTCATCTGCGATGACGACGACACTATTGGTCGTTCCAAAGTCGATGCCGACGCGAATTTTTGGCGCTTTAAGAGGTTGCGTCGTCATTTTGGCTGGTCCCGTCCCGAATTCGCAAAGGGCGAGGGTTTAGGAAAGAACGGCTACGAGGCCAAGGGAAAAGTTAAAAAATGGCTTTATGAAAGGCGCAAAATGTCAGAGCGCGCTGTTTTTTGCTTCATCGTAAAGACGTTGGGAGTCCTGAATGTCAGCCATGTGGGTTTCAGCCCAGTGCGTGAGGCTTGAAACAGCCTGGATCAGGGTTTGTCCAAGAGGCTTGAGACTGTACTCAACAGTGACGGGCACGGTTGGATAGGCTTGTCTTGAAATGAGGCCGTCGCGCTCGAGGTTTTTCAGGACCTGAGACAGGATTTTCTGGGAAATCCCATTGATGTCCCGTTTGAGGGCATTGAAGCGCACGACATCATTCTGAAGGCGGTCCAGCACGAGAAGGGCCCATTTGTCACCAAGCCGGTCCAGCACAAGGCGTGTAGGGCACTCTTTTGCATAGACGTTGAAGCAGAGGTTTCGTGTTGGGGTATCTGGTTTCTGCAAGGTAACCATGTGTCTGGAAAGTGCCTTCTTGTCCCGAATTTGCTAGCATAATACCACAAAGAGTGTTGGTATCCAATGGATACCACGTATCGTATAAACTGGTTTGAAGGACAGGAACGATGTCTAAAGTTTTGGTCGTCTATCATTCGGGATATGGGCACACCAAGGTGGTGGCGGAGCATGTGGCTCAGGGAGCTCAGGCCCAACTCGTGGCGATTAGTGCTGACGGCGAAATTACCGAGGCCGAATGGGCTGCGCTGAACGAGGCGGATGCCATCATTTTTGGAACGCCGACCTATATGGGCAACGTGAGCTGGCAGTTTAAGAAATTTGCAGATGCTACATCCAAGATCTGGTTCACGCGCGGCTGGCAGGACAAGGTGTTTGGTGGCTTCACGAACTCCGCTAGCCCAAGTGGGGATAAGCAGGTCACGTTGATTACGCTCCAGACACTGGCATCCCAGCATGGTGGGATCTGGGTGAGTTTGGGTGTGCTGCCATCCAACACTCTTGAAGCGACGGGCGACGACCCGAACAATCTGGGTGGGTCAGTCGGGCTTCTGGCACGGGCACCGGCAAATGCGGGTGTCGATGGTGTGCAGAAGGGGGACTTGCTGACGGCTGAGCGCTATGGCCGCCGTGTGGCGGATATTGCAGCACGTCTGAAGGCTTAATCGGTAACAATGAGGGCGAGGCGCACAGAATGCCTCGCCCTTGTTGGTTAGGACAGAGCTGCTTCGTAGGCAGCGACGTCCGGAACGGCAGGACGCAGTGCGCCCATTTCTGCTTCAGACTGAACCATCGGCGTCATGCCCAGAGCGGACAGAAGCTGACGGTCGCGGTGTTCAGCAGGGTTTGGCGTGGTCAGGAGCTTTTCACCACAGAAGATAGAGTTGGCACCTGCGAGGAAGCACAGAGCATGTGCCTCATCCGTCATGTTTTCACGTCCTGCTGCCAGACGGACATGGCTTTCCGGCATCATGATACGGGCTGTGGCGATGATACGGACGAAGGTGATCGGATCGACCGCTTCAGCTTCACCTAACGGTGTGCCTTCAACGCGAACAAGCAGATTGATGGGTACGCTCTCGGGATGCTTCGGCAGGTTGGCGAGCGTCATCAGCAGGCCGGCGCGGTCGGACAGATCTTCGCCCATACCCACGATTCCGCCACAGCAGACATTGATGCCGGCATCGCGCACGTTGGAGAGCGTATCGAGGCGCTCCTGATATGTGCGGGTGGAGATGATGGAGCCGTAGAATTCCTCGGAGGTGTCGAGGTTGTGGTTGTAATAATCCAGCCCGGCATCCTTCAGGCGCTGGGACTGTACGGAGTCCAGCATCCCGAGCGTGACGCATGTTTCGAGACCAAGAGACTTCACGCCCTCGATCATCTCACAAACGGAGTCGAGATCGTGGTCCTTCGGGGAGCGCCAGGCAGCGCCCATGCAGAATCGGCCAGCACCAGCAGCCTTTGCTGCGCGCGCCTCGGTCATCACCTTTTCGACGGCCATCAGGCGCTCGGCCTTCACGCTTTTTTCGTGTCGGGCGCTCTGCGGACAGTAGGCGCAGTCTTCCGGGCAACCGCCTGTTTTGATCGAAAGAAGCGTGGAAATCTGCACTTTTGTGGGGTCGAAATAACGACGATGCAGTTCCTGGGCGCGGAACATCAGGTCCGGGAAGGGGAGGTTGATCAGCGCTTCAACCTCGGCGCGCGTCCAGTCGTGGCGGACGTCTGGCTGTGTCATTTTCTGAGCCGTCACGGGGCTTTCTCCAACGTTGTTGCGTCACACCTACCCAAAATGGCCCCGGCGTGTCATCTCATCGTCATGATTATGAGCCGGAAAACGGACGAGGCAAAGCAATGAAACACTGGCGTATCGAGCAGATGGACTGGGATTCCTTTGATCCATCCCGCGTGGACCCGGATATCATTCCTCTGGTGAAGTCTGCTTCAGTCGTTGAAAAGAATGGTCTGGACTATGCTGAATATCTGAGACGCGTCTTTGTGGGAGACCCGGATTTCAGCGCAGCAACAGCCAACTGGGCAGTGGAAGAAGTTCAGCACGGAGATGCTCTCGGCCGCTGGGCCATGCTGGCCGATCCGAGCTGGGACTATGAAGAGGCTTTTGAGCGTTATCGCGCAAGTTACAAGATTGATGCAGACGTCGATGCGTCCATCCGTGGGTCCCGCACGGGCGAGCTGATCGCGCGGTGTATGGTCGAGACGGGAACGTCGTCTTTTTACACGGCGCTGGCGGATGCGACGGATGAGCCCTTGCTGAAAGCCATCTGCAAGCAGATTGCCGCCGATGAATACCGGCATTTCAAACTCTTCTATGATCATATGCATCGCTATCTGAAGCGCGAGAAGCTCAGTGTCTGGGCACGGACGCGTATTGCTCTTGGGCGTGTGACCGAGAGTGAGGACGATGAGCTGGCGTCCGCCTATCACACCACCAATGAATCCCCGGACATGCCGTATGATCACAAGCGGTGCATTGCGGCATATATGTCCAAAGCCATGGGGTTTTATCAGCAGAAACACATTGATCGTGTGACGGCGATGATCTTCAAGACAATCGGCTTCACCCCGCATTCCCGTTGGCAGAAGCTGGCAGCGAATGGGGTGTATCGACTGATCCAGTGGCGCCGCAAATCGTTTCAGCGTCAGATCGCGGCCTGACAGTTCGTCAGACTTACGGAAATTCACAAGACGGAAGGGGCCGTTTCGTGCCATGAAGAACTGCATTTTCTGTCTGGTAACTGGAGCTTGAGAATGGACGTTCGACCACTTCTGTCCCGTCGCTTTATCTGGGGAGCCGCTGCCCTTCTGTCCATCGCAGGGCTTTCGCAGGGCTTCTCAGCCAAAGCAGATCCATACTCCCTGCCGATCGCGACGTCAGGCCCGGTGACGAGCGATACACCGGCAGCGGCAACGGTTGCCTCCCAGCAGCTTGCCCGACAGGTCGGATACGCTCAGTTCACAGCGGCTGACTGGCGTGTGGGGACAGTGCGTCACATGGTGATGTTCCGCTACAAAAAAGACGCCACGACGGCACAGCGTGCGGAAGTGGCCGGCCGGTTTCTGCATCTTGCACAGGACAGTCGTCGTCCGGACGGTCGTCCCGTAGTGGTCAGCATTGAGACCGGGTTTCAGAACAGCGGTGAAGGTGTAGAGGGTGGTCTGCAGCAGGCATTCCTCGTGACGTTTCGCTCAGAAGGGGATCGGAACTATTACGTTGGTAAGCCCGTCGTGACAGATCCGGCCTTCTTCGACCCCGCCCATGAGGCCTTCAAGGAATTTGCCGGGCCATATCTCGATAAAGTCATGGTTTTTGATTATGACGTGCTGGCTGTTTCCGCTCCGGCTGACAAAGCACGCAAGACAACCCGCAAAAGCGGGAAGTAACAAAAAGTCTCCGTTTGTATGGACGACCTTTTGACGAAATGATCTTTTATGCCTCATGCTACGGCGATCGCCAGAACATGAGGCATAATGTGAAGACTACAGTTTCTGTTAAACGCCGCCTGACGCAGGGTGCGAGTGTGCTTGCACTGGCTATGGGCCTGACGGCCGCTAGCGCGCAGGCCGCCGGTTACAATTCAGGCTGGGGCTTTGATGAAGCCGGCATGAACCATAGCGTCAAGCCAGGCGACAATTTTTTCGAATATGCCAACGGCACGTACCTCAAGAACCTGAAAATTCCGGGGGATATGAGCAGCTACGGCCCGTTCCGTATTCTGTATGAGCTGTCCATGGAGCGCCAGAAGGCGATCCTGAGCGAAGCGCAGAAGCATGTTTCTGCCGAGCCGTCTGACGACATGGGCAAGATTGGCACTTTCTACGCCAGTTATCTGGACCAGAAGGCGGTTGATGCTCTGGGGGCCAAGCCGCTAGCTGCGGATCTTGAGAAGATCCGCAAGGTCAGTGATGCCAAGAGCCTTGCAGAAGCGTTTGGTACGTCTCTGAAGTCCATGGCGTTCTCGACATTCCAGATTGGTGTTGAGCAGGATCAGAAAGATCCGGAACATTACATGCTGATGCTCGATCAGGGCATGAGCATTGGTGTCAGCGGTGGTCTCGGTCTGCCCGATATCAGCTACTACACAGACCCGAAGCTGGCCGACAAGAAGAAGGCCTATCAGGCTTATGTCGCCAAGATGTTGACGCTTGTCGGCTGGGCTGATCCAGCCAAGAACGCGCAGGCCGTTGTTGATCTTGAAACGGCGCTTGCCAAGGTTGAGATCCCCCGCGACCAGACGCGCGATCCGCTCAAGCTCTACAACCCGATGACGGTCACGCAGCTACAGAAGATTGCTCCGGACTTTGACTGGGTCACGTTCCTGACGACGGCAGGGCTTCCGGCTGCAAATATTGCCGATCGCAAGGTGGACGTGCGTGAGCCCGATGGCATCGCTGCCATGTCCCGCGTTCTGAAGAAGGCTGATTACAGCGTGCTTCAGGCCTGGCTTGCCTTCCATTTGGCCGACAATGCCGCAGCTTATCTGTCTCATGATTTCTCTGACGCGTCCTTCGACTTCAACAGTCGCACGCTGTCAGGCGTGGCGCAGCAGTCTCCTCGTTGGAAGCGTGCGACACGCGTGACCAATGGTGCCATGGGCTGGGCTCTTGGCAAGATCTATGTTGCCCGTTATTTCCCGCCGTCAGCACAGGCTCAGATTACGGAGCTGGTGCAGAAGGTGAAGTCTTCCTTCCATGATCGCCTTGAGCACAACACATGGATGGACGAGCAGACCCGCAAGGCTGCTCTGAACAAGCTGGATCACTTCGCCATTCAGGTTGGCTATCCCAAAAAGTGGTGGGACTACAGCAACCTCGTGGTTCGTCAGGGCGACGTGTACGGCAATGCCGTGCGTGGTGTGGCGTTCAACTGGCAGCATGAGGTGGACAAACTCGACAAGCCGGTGGATCGTGACGAATGGGGTATGACGCCGCAGACGGTGAATGCCTACAATGATCCGACCATGAACGAGATCGTCTTCCCGGCAGCTATTCTTCAGCCGCCGTTCTTCGATCCGAAGGGCGATATGGCTGTGAATTACGGTGCCATTGGTGGCGTGATCGGTCATGAGATGAGCCATGGCTTTGACGACCAGGGCCGTCATTATGATGAGCATGGCCGCCTGAATGACTGGTGGACCAAAGCATCTTCTGATGCCTTCCAAAAGCTGGCCGATCGTCTTGGTGCACAATATGACGCGCAGGAGCCTCTGCCGGGCACGCATGTGAACGGCAAGATGACCATGGGCGAGAATATTGCGGATTCCGGCGGGTTGAACCTCGGTCTGCAGGCTTATCATGACTCCCTGCATGGCAAGCCGCAGACAACCGTTCATGGCCTGACGGGCGATCAGCGCGTGTTCCTGGGCTGGGCACAGGTGTGGCGTGAGAAGGATCGTCCGGATGCGCTGCGCCAGCAGATGCTTTCGAACGAGCATGCCCCGGCCGTCACGCGTGTGAACATGCCAGCGCATAATATCGACGTCTGGTATGATGCATTCGGCGTAAAAGAGGGCGACAAGCTCTATCTGGCCCCGGATCAGCGCGTAAAGATCTGGTAAGGGTCGTGACAAAATGAAGCGTGAGGCTTATCCACGGTCTCACGTTTCAATTTTCTGACTGACGGACTGCCTCATGACGCAAATGACGATCGGCCATCTGTACACCTCGCTTCATGCCGGGTGTGCCAGTGCGGTCGCCCGTGTTCTCGAAGCGCATGAGGTGGACGTCGAGTTCGTAGACCTCGACCCTGAAGATGTGGCGGAAGCCATGGAGCAGGGTGAAGTCGATCTTCTGGTTTCTGCCTGGTTCCCGCGCGATGAAAAATTCGCTGGGCCTGGCTTTCGTGTCATCGGGGATCTGTATCAGCCGCAGATTTCGTTTGCAGCACTTCGTTCTCTTGGCTCTGTCAATACGCTGACATCAGCCGAGGTGGATCGCGTCATCGTTGCGGATGACAGCCGCGAGGTTCTTGAAAAGGCACTCAAGCAGCTTCCAGCTCTCTCCTCCCTGCCGCTTGAAGTCGTTGGAGAGGCCGCTCTGATCGGTCGTCTGGAAAAGGCGCAGGCTGACGGGGAATCTCCCCTTGTTGTCGCCACTCAGCCTCACGCTGTGTTCCATACTGCGTTGCTGACGCTGGTTGAGGACCCTGACAAGCTGCTTGGCGGGGAAATGTCTGCGCGCATGGTTCTGCGGGAAGATGTAGCGCGCAAGGCAGACACAGATCTTCTTGACGAGTTGTCCGAGATGATGCTCGGCAACAAGGTCATGAGTGCGCTGGATTACAATATTGGCGTCGAAGGGCAGGACCCCGATGATGCTGCGGAAGCATGGCAGCGTGGACGCCTTATCCCGCGGGATGCCTGATGATTTCAAAAAAGGGCCGGACTTCTCCGGTCCTTTTTTGTATCTACAGCCTTAGCGGTAGACGAGGCCGCCATCGATCAGGATGGACTGGCCGGTGATGTAATCGGAGTCTTTGCCCGACAGGAATGCGACAAAGCCAGCAACGTCGTCCGCTGTTTCGACCCGTCCGAGAGCGATACCTTCAACATACTTCTTGTATGTTGCGCCCAAGTCAGCGCCAGTAATCTCAGACATGCGCTTGTCGATCTCGACCCACATATCCGTCCCGACGATCCCCGGACAGTAGGAATTGACGGTGATACCGAACGCTGCCAGTTCCTTGGCGGCGGACTGCGTCAGAGCGCGAACCGCAAACTTCGTGGAAGAATAGATCCCGAGAAGAGGGAAGCCTTCATGGCCAGCAATGGAGCAGGCATTGATGATCTTGCCCTTCTTGCCGGTCTCTTTGAAAATGTTGGCTGCAGCCTGGATACCCCAGATCACGCCCTGAACATTGATGCGGTAAATCAGAGGTGGTCCCCATTTTTCGGACAGGGCGATAAGCTATCATCTGGCCTGAACG